>JARROY010000198.1:0-4841 GCA_037383445.1 Anaerolineales bacterium
CAGTGTCCACCTTCCATCCACCCGCTCCCGTACCATTAAGATCTTCCCATCCTCAACCACTGCTGCCCGCACATCGATCTTCGGTGTACTGTATCCCTCAGCTAGTTCAAAATGGCTGAGCACGGCTTCTTGACTGAAAGCTGTATAAGTTGAGATGATCTCGGAGGCAAGCTGCTGAAATTGGCGGTAGCGGTCTAGGTCATACTCATTCTCAGAATAATGCAGACCGGCCTGCGCCAAGGCTTCGATCTTCCTTGCCCATACAAGCCACTGCGGAACTGCTGTTGGATCCATCAATAATTCACCTCTGCGGCTCATTTTAGCATGAAAGCGTGTTAAGGTCAGCAGTACCCACAAACTCCGCTTTGTGAGGCTCTCCGACATCCTGTATAATCAGAACACCAACGTGCCAGCTTTGCGCTTTTACTGTAAACCCGGGTTTGAGATCGATGCATTGGATTTGTCCTACTGCACCAAACCAGACCTCTCGGAGCTTGAGGTTATTATCTTTATAAAGCATTATCTGTAGCCCTAAAGGAAGCCAGAATGAATACATCAAAAATTATCATTGAACATTTTCACAGCCGCGCACTGGAAAATAACCCTCTAGGCGATCCTGTCACCCGTCGCGTTCCTGTCTATCTTCCCCCTGGATATGATGAAACCAAAGTTTACCCCAGCGTATACCTGTTAACTGCTTTCGCGGCTCGGGGGCTAAAACTGCTTAACGATGACTTCTGGCAGGAAAATATCCAAGAGCGGCTCGACCGGCTCATCTTGAGTGGTGAAATCCAACCCGTGATTGTCATTATGCCGGATGCCACCACACGCTACGGTGGGTCACAGTACCTCAACTCCACTGCGACCGGAAACTACCAGGATCACCTATTGGAATTGGTCTCCTATATTGATGAGAAATATCCAACCCATCAAAGCCCATCCCAAAGAGCCGTGATGGGACATTCATCTGGTGGGTATGGTGCCCTTTGCTTGTCCATGCGCCACCCAGAGGTTTTTGGATTAATCGCCGCCCATGCCCCAGACATCTATTTCGAATTGGTTTATCAAAAAGATTTCCCCGAATTTCTCAAGTTTTTTGACCGTGCTGGGGAAGAGGGATTTCAGCACATGTTAGCCAACCCCGCCACAGCCTTGGCGCGTGGGACCTCCTTTTACGCCCTGTCATTTGCTGCCATGGCCGCCTGCTACTCCCCTAACCCAGAGTCTCCTTGGGGATTTGATCTCCCCATTGAACCCTATACTGGGGAAATCCGGCCTGAGGTATGGGCACGCTGGCAGGAAAATGACCCCATTCATCTGGCAGTCCATCATGAAGCGGAACTGAAATCGCTTAACTTGATCTATATCGATTGTGGTATTTACGATGAAGAGAACTTGCTATATGGAGCGCGTATCTTGTCAAAGCAGCTTTCTGAAATGGGTATTCCCCATATTTTCGAAGAGTTTGAAGGTGGCCACCGCCATACAGAGTTCCGCTACGATGTCTCATTAAAAGCGGTCTCAACACACTTTGGGAACAAAGAACAAACCAATTAAATGAATTTTTGGGAGACTTTCTCAATTTATCATAAAGAAAGCGATCCTAGCAAACAACCTGGGCCGCCAAGCCGGTTATCACCAGGATCGCTAACTTTTCCTGACAACATTCCGATTTAGAGCGGCTCCGAACAGCGGTTTTCCCCACTTTCCTGGCTCGCTACGGCATCACTTTCCTTTCCAATATATATTATCCGCCAGAATTCCCAAATTCTTAGTGACAAATGTCCTAACCTATTGTGACAAATGTCACAATAGTATTTTTAAAATTTCTCGCATAAACTGGGAGTTTAGCTTAAAACATTGATATAATGGTGCCATTCTTGAAAGAAGGATTACTAATGACTGAACAACGGCAAAACGCACTTGATTATGCCCATCAAAGTCAGGAACAATTCCTAACACAATTGGTGGCCCTCTGCAAAATCCCCTCAATTTCCACTGACACTGAAGCCAAACCTGCGATGCAGCAAGCTGCTCAATGGATTGAAGATAAATTAAAGAGTATCGGCATCGATAATGTCCAGATCATGCCCACTGGTGGACATCCTATAGTTTACGGAGAACACCTGCATGCCGGGGACGAAGCACCGACAATCCTAGTGTATGGGCATTACGATGTCCAACCGGCAGACCCGCTGGAATTGTGGATATCCCCCCCGTTTGAACCGACCATAATGGATGGTAATCTGTACGCCCGTGGTGCATCAGACATGAAAGGCCAGGTAATGGCTGGGATCTTTGCCATCGAATCGATTCTTCATCAAGGCAACCTGCCTGTGAATATCAAGTTCATGATAGAAGGAGAAGAGGAAGTCGGGTCTAAAAACTTGGGTGCATTCATTGAGACAAATGCAGACCTGCTATCTTGTGACCTTGCCCTTAACCCGGATGGCGGAATCCTTGGGGCAGACAAGCCCAGCATTCCTTACGCTTTACGCGGGCTGGCCTACTTTGAAATCCGTGTACAGGGTCCAGCTGGAGACCTGCACTCAGGCATGTTTGGTGGAGCAGTTCTCAATCCGGGTAATGAACTTGCCAGGCTGATTGCTGGTATGCATGATGAAAATGGTCGGGTAACGTTACCGGGATTTTACGACTCAGTCCTAGAGCTAAGCGAAAAAGAACGCACTGAACTAGCCCGCCTGCCAATGGATGAGGAATATTACCTAAACCTGACTGGAGCTCCCACATTATATGGAGAAAAAGGCTACTCGCCCGTTGAGCGAGTCGGTGGTCGACCAACCCTGGATGTCAACGGTTTCCTAACCGGATTTACCGGAGAAGGCAGCAAAACTGTCCTGCCAGCCAAGGCAATGGCTAAAATTTCGATGCGGTTGGTAGCCAATCAAGACCCAGCAGAAGTTGAAAAACAACTGTACCAATACCTAGAAGAAAACGCTCGTCCCGGTATCACATGGAAAGTTCTCAAACACGCTGGAAGTCCACCCTCAATCACCCCAATCGATTCCGAAGGTGTACAAGCGATGGCAGCTGGTTTGGAAGCTGTTTGGGGTAAGAAACCACTCTACTACCGGGTCGGAGGAACGATACCAGTCGTTGGACAGATGGAATCAATCCTGGGGGTCGATTCAGTACTTACAGGTTTTGGGCTGCCAGATGACAATCTGCACGCACCAAACGAAAAGCTTTCTCTGGCCCCCTGGTACATGGGTATTGATTCCCTAATCCACTTCTTTTTTAATATGGAGGCGTAGTTCTCAGCCATGAGTAAGAACACTTTACCAACGTATGGCGGCCAAGCAGTCATTGAAGGCGTAATGATGCGGGGTGCTCACTCAGTAGCAATTGCCATGCGCGCCCCAAACCAAGAAATTGTGCTCCACACCGAAGAGCTAGGACCCGTTTACCAAAGCAAAGCCGCTAAAATTCCTTTCCTGCGCGGGCTGGTGGTGCTGTGGGACGCATTAGCTTTAGGCATGCGTGCCCTGACAATCTCTGCGAATACGCAGGGTGATGAAGACGAGAAAATTGAAGGCCCCGCGCTGTATATCACCATGGCCATTTCCCTGGCTTTTGCCATTGGGCTCTTCTTTCTTGCTCCTGCCACAGCTGGTCATTACCTTGCTGATTGGCTCAACATTAGCAGCAACTGGGTCACCAATCTGGTTGAAGGGATTATCCGCATTTTAGTTTTAATCGCTTATATCGTGCTAATCAGCCGAATGGAGGATATTAAACGCGTGTTTGGCTACCATGGCGCAGAACACAAAACGATCAACGCCTTCGAAGCCGGCGCTGATCTAACCCCGGAAGAAGTCGCTAAATATTCCCTTGAACACCCGCGCTGTGGAACAGCTTTCCTCCTGACCGTGATGGTCTTCTCCGTGATCATCTTTACCCTGATAGGGCCATTCGACTCATTCCTGATCAAACTTGCTACCCGGGTGGTGCTGGTTCCCGTCTTAGCCAGTGTGTCTTATGAATACATCCGCTGGACTGCAAAACACCTCGACTCACCGTTTGTGCGGGCTTTGATCAAACCTAACCTTGCCCTTCAGCATTTAACCACCAACGAACCTGACCTGAATATGCTTGAAGTAGCCATCGCTTCCTTCAATACCATGCGGGCTAAAGAGTCAGAATCTGGGGTGCTGTAGTTCAATATCCAGCTGCATTCATCAAGAATACCAACGCCTGCCACTGATCTCACGGCAGGTGTTTTCTTTAAGATATAAAGTTGCAACAGACCATCTTCTGTCATTCGGCAATTGTAGAACACTCGTAGGAATGCCATAGGATTGCATCTGTTAGAATATGACCTTGGTTTAGTATGAACAATGAAAAAACTAATGGGTTTGCCTATGCGAATTAAATTACAAACTCGAGTCTTAATCTTGCTGCTGACGATGATCATCATTTCAGTCTCCTGTGCAACCCTCTCAGGTGGTTCTGACGACCCTGTCCGCAGCCAAGAAGAGCTCTTCAAAGGTGTCACCTATATCAAAGAGATACGCAGTGAGCCGCGTGATATGGTCATCCATATCGTTAAGATAAACGTTTCCCAAGGTAACATCAAACCAATTGTCACACCCCCAGACAATCCGAAATCAGACCAACCATATAATGCCCGGACCACCTCGGATTTTGCCGAGAAATTCGATGTGCAGTTGGCGGTAAACGGCAGTGGATTTCGTCCCTGGTACGATTATAAGTTGATCTATTATCCTCATTCTGGCGACAAGGTATCCCCTCTCGGAACCACAATCTCTAAAGAATTCTCTTTCAACGCTGTAGAAGATGAGGAACTCCCTCTATTGATG
>JARROY010000199.1:0-4810 GCA_037383445.1 Anaerolineales bacterium
CCAACTCGACCCCATAGTAAACCACAGCATCCTCAGGTGGGGTTTCTTCTACAAAGATAGAAATATAAACAAAGTCCTTCGAATCGCTGATTTCGATGCGGTTGATATCCACATGCCCGGCATAATCCATGGATTGGGCTGTGAAGGGGCGCTCCAGCAGCAAGTGGAGGAAGTCGTCAGCCGTGGCTTCACCCTGATTGGCATAAACCCGCGAGGAGGCATCTAAAAACCAGGCAGGAGTTTTGGGTTTGTCTGGACTGGTATTATGCACCAAAGTTGCCATGGCAGTGGGTGTATCGGTTGGCAAGACAACCTCAATGGTGGCTGTGGAAGTAGCGGCTTTGGTTGGTATCTCCGTTGGTTCAGGTGAAGGGGCTTGAGTGTTTTGGGAAATTTCTATTGTGGCGGATGCTACCGGGGTCGGTGTTTCTTTTTTAACCAGCAGGTCGTTGATGCCTAACGCTGACATCAGCCCTGTAATCGCCACAAGAAAACCTGAGATGGCCGTCAGGATGCCAGGGAGTGTGGCCCAAAAAGATGTTTTTTTCTCACTTGTTGGTTTTTCGTTATCCATCATTTCTCTTCCTATTCTTTTATTTGATTAACCCATCAGCCAGAAATTCGGTACTTGAACCTAGGAAAAACATAATTGCTTTCTTAGAGGAGAGTTGAAGGAGGGCATTCCTCTGTTGTTGCTGGTGTGGTGGGCCTGGATGATGAATTTGGAATTGCTTTCGAAATTATACCCTCTGGTCGGGCAAATTGTCGAAACGAAATTTTACAATTCAAAGGTACAAACAACTGGTGCATGATCTGGAACAATGGCTTCATCCCTGAGATTTGGATTATCTGCGATCGATGGAAGCTCCGTGTTGTAATCGATCAAGCTGTCTACGATGGGCAGTATTCGACGCCCTTCAGAATTTCTTGGAAACATCTCTTCCGAAGCGTAGAACTGGTCGAGCAGTTCGTTTCGCCCAAGGTGGATGCGCGAAAAACGCCGATCCTCCGGGATGAGGAAAGCCAGATTGAACAGGCGCGCGTCATCACCTTTATCGGATCGGTTGAAGCCAGCAGTGCCGATCTCGCTGCCGGTGGGACCGGTGAGGAGTAAAGAAGTCTGTGCTTCCGGGACATCGTTAAAATCTCCCAGGAGGAGCAGAGGCTGACCTGCCTGACCTTCGATTAACTGGTTGATGTGCATCCGGAGTGTTAACGCTTCGGCTGCCCTGCGATGTAAGGCGATTCCTGCTTCCTGGGCGCGCTGGTTTTCATTGATTGGGGAAAAACTGGTTCTCCCTGTTTTTGTTTTAAAAGTAAGCAGCTTGGATTTTAAATGGGCGTTGATCAGGTAGAGGGCCAGGTCATCTTTCCTTACCTGGATCAACAGCGCGCCGCGTCCCATCCTGCTGATCGGGATGGCTGGGCTATCTCCAGCCATCTTGAACACCAACGTGGCTGGATTCGGGGGAAAATTAACAATCTCGTCCACTGCTGTCACTTCCAATTTGGTTAAGAATGCGACGCGAATTCCGCGCCGATCGGGGAAGTTGGATACCACCAGATTGGGATATTGGCCGTTAAGGGCGACCTGCAAATCCTGCAGAGGTTCTTCTCCGCCCACTTCCTGGAAGCCAACGATATCTGGCTCAATCTCCTTGATTAGGTTCGCGATCAAATTCAGTTTGAAGGCATATTTTTCATGCTCTTCAAACGGGTCGCTCTCCTTTGGCATAAATAGATTTTCTACATTCCAGGTAATTACACGAAAAGTTGTCATTAGGCCCCGTATTTACTCTAGTTATTTATAATTAAACAATACCTTACTTAATCGGATAATACAAGTAAAAATATGAAGATTAAATTGTGGCTATAGAAATAATTATGCTTGAGTGCTTGGTTTTGTGGTGAAGTAGGTATTACGGTTGTGCGCCTGTTCAATTTAGAATTTTTCTTCTATACTTTGATTAACAGGTTTGGAACGGCGTGATGAAAATTTTGATCGGATATCACCAGAGGAGCGGAAGTACACTGCTTCAGCATATCTTAAATTCGCACTCACAAGTGCGTTCTTTCAGCGATGCAAATTCCTTCTTGATACTACCGGCGCTGCTGTCAGGATATTCCCCTGAGGGAAACATATGTATCAAGCCAGTGGACAATTTTTTCTTATTCAGACCGCGCTACCTGTATCGCAGGTTTGATAAATTTATCTGGTTAGCGCGGGACCCGCGTGATTCTTATCTCTCTGCGCTTGAGGTTGGGTTTGCTTATGGCTCAAGCCTTTGGCTGCCCGGGAAAAAACTGCATGGCATCGATGTCGGTTTGCTGGGGCGTTGGAAGCGGGTTTACCGCGAGTATTTTAGAAGAAAGAACCGCTGGTATCTGGTGCGCTACGAGGACCTGGTGCAGAACCCTGACCGTGTATTACAACACCTTTTTGCTTATTTAGAGCTCCCCTATGAACGGGTTTACCCTTTTAAGCCATTCAATAGGGCTGCTGGGGGCGACCCAAAATTGAGCAAAACCAGGACCATCCATCATAAATCGGTCAGCCGATACCGGGAAGGATTATCAAAACTCCAGCAAAGGGTATTTAGCAAGTTTTTAGGGAAAGAAATGAGAGCATTAGGATATTTGTGATTCGATCGAATGGCAGAGGCAATGATTATAAAAAGGAAGCGGACGTTTCCTTTTTTTCTTTTCGGAGAAATTGAAGATTGATTAGGGGGTGCTGACCCCATACCTGGTAACGAGGTAGGGATAGGTGGCAATCGCCTGGCAGTCCCCGATTAAGTATTCACTGATAATCCCCCAACTGAGTGAAGCTTCGGCGTCCCATGCGTCTTGGATGGCGGTGCCAACACAACCGCCGCCGCCATGGTAAAGGGCGGCGCTGATTTGCCACAGCTCTTTGTAGTTGAGTACATCGCCCGGTTCTTCAGCGGTCACGTTGCGGATAATTTGCCCAGCCTGACCGGCCGATGCGGCTAAAGTACTGGCGATCAGTTCGAATTCTTGATCGGTCCTGAGTGTTTGCAGCGCTAGCCCCCTCAGATAGGCACGCGGATAATCTGCTAGATTGGAATATCCCCAGGCGCAGTTGCGTTCCCCATAAGCCGGGATGCACAGGTCGAGGAAGGTGCGGATATCGTAAGTCAGCAGCAGGTCGGCGCCTTCATCGGTCATCATGCCGTAGCCGTACTCGCCTTCAATGACCCAGCCATTCCAAAACTGAGATTCCTGACCAATGATGCCCTTAAGCAGTTTTGGCGGCACGCGGCTTTTATTGGCCGCATCCATGATTTGCTGGTCAAATTGATTTTGGATGCGGATCACTTCTTGTTTTGCCGCCTCGATGCCGCAGGCGCTGGCCGCCATGTTGGGCAGCAATCCGCCATCCGCGCAATTGGCTGCGGAGACATCTCCCCGAAGGATCAGCACACCAGCCAGCAGGGCATAATCGTGTTCGGTGTGCAGTTCATCGGCATTGTGAACATCTCTCAGCCACTCGATATTTTGAAGATCCAGGCTGGGAAAAAACTCCCAATAAGCGGCGGCAGTTGGAATCTGGTTATCCCACGGAGTATTAATCAACTGGAAGAGGTATGTGCCGTCGACCAGGCTGATGTTGCGCATCAGGAATGTTTCTATCAGGCTATCATCCCCGAAAGAAGAAGTGACATAATAGTCAACTTTCATCCCGTCTGCATTGGTGAACGGCATCGTTAGAGTGCATTCTCTGCCATTGCAGATAAATTCCTGCCCATCTTCAAATTTTATCGTGACACGATCGATGCGCTGGTTATTAAGTGGCTCATAGCCACCGAAGATCATCTGAGGGGGTTGGCTGCAGATTCCCCATGGCGAACAATTAGACAGCTTCGAGTAAGCCAATGCGCCAGGCAATTTGATTGAAACTTTTAGCTGATCCTCAATCGGCCCAACATAATGCAGGGTTAGCCCGGTACAGGGTTCTTCTCGATCGAGGGTTTGTTTGCATACGCCTTGCTGCCAGAGTAAGTAAACGGAAAATCCGCAATAACCCAGCACCTCGCCATCGCCCGGTTCACCAATCACCGCCATATAGATGTGGCAGCTGACTTTTTGCTCATCTAGGCTGGTCAGCATCCAATGGTGATATACGGTGGTCCTGATATTGAGGAGTGATCGTCTATTGGGTGGGAATTTTGGTAAGGGAACTGTTTCGCCTTCCGCAGAAGGGGTAGGGGTTGGAGCCACGTCCTGGCGTTTTTCAGCTGCGGACACTGGAAGAGAGGAGAATAAAAATAAACAGGCGAAGACGATCCCAACCATGATTAACATGTAGGTTGAGACAAGACTGGTTTTCTGGTGAAATCCTCCGTCTTTACTCCTCTTCATCTGTCTTCCTGATGACTAAATTGTATCTAAATTTTACCATTTGATGGATGATTTAAAACTAACAAATATATCAAATGCATTTAAAATAAACGGTTTTATGTAAATAGATTATATCTGCAAAAAGAGCGACTCATCATAATAATCTTGGTGCAATCATCGGTTTATCCGTGCAGGATGAGTAGATGGTAGTAATGGATACGATTTAGTTGTCGGCGATGTTCATCCCCCTTGAGCCAATTTTTGCCGCTATATCTTATCTTGGTTGATCTGGATTGAGTTTTGTTTAATTGGCCCCTTTTTTATAAAAATTGGTTTAAAATATTTATACAGAATAATATTGTACCGGGTTTGTTGATTTACAGCGAGACACAGATCACGCCCGGTATAAAAAACTGATTATATTCCCTTTTTAGTTTCATCCAAACGA
>JARROY010000200.1:0-8964 GCA_037383445.1 Anaerolineales bacterium
CATAAAAAGTGCGCCCATCACTCACCAGCATGCGCGGGATCTGCTTCCGAAGCATTTCGCGGTTATAGCTGTCTCGACGCTGGCGAATTAATAGTTCCCATTCTGTTAACTCCCCTTTGGAAAAGTCTTCTAACTCGTCCAGGTAAAGGAAAAACAAGTCATCGGGTTGGGTTAATTTTCCTTGGGTGACCAGCTCTTGACCAAGGTCCAGCATGCTTTGCCGCATAATTCCCATCATCTGGATGATGTAAAATTTGGGACTCTCCCTCAGGCCACCCAAAGCGCGCAATCTCCGAACCAGGGCTTCAATCACCTTGGCTTTCAATTTCCCTCCAAAGGTCTGCGAGGCTAAGGACTTGAGTGTTTCCAAGGCTTTTTCCGCTTGAATCTCTCCTCGATGAAAAACAGCATCCGGTGCGAGCGATTCATCTTCAATATGAAGGTAGCTCTGGATTGTTTTCAGGATTTGGGTTGGATTCTCGCGCCATCGTGGGCGTCCGATATCAATTTCGCCTAAGCCGCGCATGCCATACTGTCTCAGGAATTCTCCGATTGCGTTTTGGGCTTGGTCTGGAAGTTGATTTTTGAGATATTGCTGCGAAAGGTCCTCCGCAGGAGTGGATTTGAGGGCATCATACGCGGTTGCATCTGCTTTAATAGTTTTGGCGGTTTCCCAGAGAGCTAGGTCCATTTTGGTGGTCACGTTATTGGGCAATCCGCGCGTCGTAGGGGAATGCGTAGTAGATTTCGCGGAAAAGTTTGATATTCGTCTCAAGGTCGTTCGCTTTGCCAGCGGCTGGGCGGTATTTTTCTTCCAAAAGAAGGATATTGTCTTGATACGCTTGCTTGATTTCTTTCGCTTTATCTTCTGGATGGCGGGCAAAATGGATCATGCGCCGTAACATTCGTAAGCCAAATTTTATTAATCGTACGAAAGTACGGAAACGCAACTGCCCAGAACCAGCGGCAATTTTGGGATCAGAAAGAATTTGCTCCAGGGCATTCAATGAGCCAGGCTCAACGCCCGGGAAGACTTTTGGGGCTAACTTAGCGCCTATAGGATGGCGGATGACCCCAGTCATATCGCCCCATAATCGATCGCCAGCAATTTTAATCACGCCCTGGGTGTGCTGATTGCGATTTT
This sequence comes from Anaerolineales bacterium, assembly GCA_037383445.1. Taxonomy (GTDB): domain Bacteria; phylum Chloroflexota; class Anaerolineae; order Anaerolineales; family UBA11579; genus UBA11579. The sequence goes on from JARROY010000200.1 coordinate 1,145, forward strand.
CAAAGCCAAATAAACTGGAACCTCCGGCAAAAATTAATCGAATCGCATCCTGCCCAAGCGGAGTCATTGGTTCCAGCAGTCCTTGAACAGCTCCAAAGGAGAAATACACATGCGGCTGGTCGGATTCAGAAACCTCAGGAATGGGGAAAAGTGAAGTTATCGGACGAGATTGAAGAACATAGATCTTGTCGTCCGCCCAAGCCCATTCGATATCCTGTGGAAAATCATATACTTTTTCGATCTGCTTGCCCGTTGTGGCTAGTTGGTGAATCACATCATCTGGAACTGCCTGGAGATCGGACGCTCCTTGAGTGGTGGTTTGGACTCCGCCATCAGGCAAACTTTCAATGCTGACCAGCTTGCTGCCTAAAAATTTTTCACGGATATTTTTCGATTCCATATCCACGATGTAATGGTCGGGTTCCACCTGTCCGCTGACCAGTGCTTCACCTAAACCAAAGGTGGCATCAATTACCACTTCTGACCGTAATCCAGTGAGAGGATTCGCGGTAAATAAAACTCCCGATGATTGGCTCTGGACCATCTGCTGCACAATTACAGAGAGAGAAACCTCGTTGTGGGGTATCTGGTTACGGGTGCGGTATCCGATGGCACGCGCTGTCCATAATGATGACCAGCATTTGACCACTGCCTCCAGCAGCGCCTCATTTCCGCGTACGTTCAAATAGGTATCCTGCTGTCCGGCAAAGGACATGTAAGGCAAATCTTCCGCGGTTGCGGATGAGCGCACCGCTACAGGTTGTTGATCTAACCACTTCCAGCCTGTTTCCAGCGCATCTCTGAGTTGGGCAGATACCTTGCCCTCGGAAAATTTAGAGCGGATTTTTTGGGATGCGCGTTCGAGCTCATCGGGCGATGATGGATCGACATCCTTCACTATGGATCGGATTTGATGGAAAAGTTGATTTTCTGAGGTGAATTCTTGGTAGGCTGTCGTTGGGACGATAAACCCTGGGGGAACTTGGAATCCTGCATTTACCAATCTGACCAGATTTGCCCCTTTCCCACCGACAGTACCGATATCAAATACAGGAGAATCCAGCGGAATTAGAGGGGTAGGGAGTGGATTGGTTACAGTCATGGGAATCCTTAATATTTTCAGCGCCAACCAATGGAAATTAAAATATTCTCAAAATTCTATCACGAAAACATCCCCCATTTCTTATCATTGGATTGCAGCCTGCCGTCGACGGGCAGGCTGCGTGTAGGTTATGCTGCCAATAAATTATAGATTGGTTATTAGGATGATCACACCAACACAGCTCGTGATAAAGGAAACAGCCAAAAAGACGATACCTACAATGATCAATCCCATCGTACCTTTAGTGCCTTGGACCAGGACAGATTCACTGGGGTCTTGAGGATTGTAAAATACACTCACAGATCCATTTAACGGGTAATTGGTCAGGGCTTCCTCAGCTTTTTTGTTTGAGCTATAAGTGCGGGTACCTCCAAAAGAGATCTTTGTGCTGGTAAATTCATTCTCCCCGATCGCATACTGATACTCGATATCTGGTTTATAGGTTTTTGAAGTAAAACCTTCTTCATCAGTATCGAGCTCTTCCAGGATTTCAGCTCGAGTGATCTTACCCATTACTTTCGGCCAATTCTGGCTCTCGGTACCTTTCTTTCGATTCCGGAGGCCAAAAATTATCGCCACCACACCGCCAACAAAAAAGACAAAAATGAAAAAACCGCCGCAAAATATCCAGATAATGTTTTGAGACATTGAATGATCCTCCTCGCAGGATGTTCCTTTGTGTAAGATTGAGATCATTTTCGCATAATAAATTGTTTTTGGGAATCTAGATTCACAAGCAAAAAACGTTATAAGAAATGAATCGACGTCAGAGGCAGGTTTGAGAAAAGATTATTTTTTTATCAAAAACCACAAATGATGATAATATATACTGGAAATCCTCAAAATCAGAAATCATATGGAACCAATCAGCAACACACAAAAATCTTCCGATACTTTCGCTCTCCAAATCAGAAATTTAGATGTTTATTATGGAAATTTCCGAGCAGTAAAAAATATCGACCTTGATATTGTTCGCAATAAAATTACTGCAATCATTGGCTCATCCGGTTGTGGGAAAAGCACGATGCTCCGTTCTATAAACAGGATGAACGAGTTGATTCCTACGGCAAAGGTCGAAGGGGAGATTCTTTACAATGGAGAGAATATCCTGGATCCCAAGATCGATCCTGTAGTTATCCGTGGTCAGATCGGGATGGTTTTTCAGAAACCAAACCCATTTCCCAAAAGTATTTATGAAAATGTTGTCTGGGGTGCACGAGCCAACGGATTCCGTGGTGATCTGGATATGCTCGTGGAAAATTCCCTTAAACAAGCCGCCCTATGGGATGAGGTTAAGGATAAATTGACTGATAGTGCATTATCCTTATCGGGAGGTCAGCAGCAAAGATTATGTATCGCTCGCACCATTGCGGTAAAACCAGACATTATCCTGATGGATGAACCAGCTTCTGCATTAGACCCTATCGCAACTTTGAAAATTGAGGACCTAATGCGGCAGTTAGCAACCCGTTATACAATTATTATCGTTACGCATAATATGCAGCAGGCAGCCAGAGCATCTCATTACACGGCATTTTTTAATATGGATGATGATCGGGCTGGATATCTAGTGGAATATGGCAAAAGCGACCAGGTATTTACCAATCCACAAAAAGAACTAACAGAAGCCTACATTACCGGTAGGTTTGGATAGCTGGCGATTGGATTATTGGAGATCAATATGACAAGGGATTATTTAGATCAAACGATTCGACACCTAAAAGATGAAATCCTTGTAATCGAGGAAATGGTTTCTCAAGCCACCAAAGATGCTGTCTCGGCTCTGATCCATCGCGATTTCAAAAAAGCACGGGAAGTCTATCTCAATGACCATAAAATTAATGAGAAACGATTCCATTTAGAAAACGAATGCTTAATCGCGATTGCGACTCAACAACCCCTTGCCACAGATTTGAGAATATTGGCGTCAATTCTTGAAATCGTCACCGAACTGGAGAGAATGGGAGATTATGCGAAAGGGATTGCGAAAATCAATCTGATAACAAAAGACATCGAAAAAGAAATTCCTGTGATTAATCGCCTGGAAGAAATGGCCGCTATCACGGTTAACTCACTCAAAAAAGCAGTGGAAGCATTTTACGACGCAGATGTTGAAACGGCACGAACTTTACCAGCCGAGGATGACGCCGTGGATTCGATTTTTAATGAAGTCTACAATGGGTTGGTAGAGAGCATGATGAAAGACAAATCACTGGTAAGTCTTGCCAACCATTATCAGTGGGCAGCGCACAATATTGAAAGGATGTCTGATAGAGTGACCAATATCTGTGAGCGCACCCTTTTTGTTAGCACCGGTGAAATGAATGAACTTGAAGAATCGGATGATGAATGGGTAATCGATATTTAATTAAATCAAATTACCAAATTCTTAGGTTTATATTGGTATTTATATTTCTATTCCTTCTCTTTGCAGCATCTGCTGGTTGTTCTTCCAACCAGGATGCAGGTGGTGATTCCAGCCCACAAGCTGGCGAAGAAATCTATATAGAAAATAAAGGATCCGACACAATTGTAAACCTGGCTTTGGCTTGGGCTGAAAGATATCAGGATTTGCATAGTGATATCAGAATTTCTGTCACAGGTGGTGGATCAGGTACTGGAATTGCTTCTTTAATCAATAATACGGTGGATGTTGCCAACGCCTCTCGTAAAATCAAGGCAGAAGAGATTGAAAGCGCACAAGAAAATGGCGTTGAACCTATTGAGTATGTGATTGCTAGGGATGCCATTGCGGTTATTGTCAATCCAGATAACCCGATCGATAAATTGACCATCGGACAGATTTCCGCCATATTCTCCGGCGAGATTACCAACTGGAATCAATTGGGAGGCGAGGATCGGCCGATTGTAAAACTTTCGAGGGAAACCAACTCGGGAACACACGTATATTTCTTGGAGAATGTGTTGCGTCAGGGAGATAAGGATAGTAAACTGCTGTTTTCAACGGATACCCTGCTGCTTCCCTCATCGGAAGGGATTATTAAAGAAACTAGCCAGAATACGACTGCCATCGGATATGATGGTTTGGGATATGTGACTGACGAGGTCAAGGTGATCCCATCGCCCGTGAGCTTTACATGTATACCAATGGAGAACCATCTGGTCGTTTGGCAGAGTATATGGATTGGATATTTTCTGAAGAGGCTCAGAAAATTGTCGCTGATCTTGGATTTGTGCCAATTATTCAACCTTAAATTAGGAATTTAGGATGAAAAACCCACAGACCCCAAAAGAAATGTTGATCACCTTCATCATCAAGGCATCCGGATATTCCGCCATCTGTTGTGTTGGGATAATATTTTATTTCCTGCTCAGCCAGGGTTTGCCTACACTGAAACTTGTGGATTTAAAGTCACTGTTTAGTGTTCGATGGTATCCGATTGAAGATTACTTCGGAATTCTCCCGTTGATCACTGGCTCGATTGTCGTCACCATCGGTGCTACTCTAATTGCTGTGCCCTTTGGGATTGGGACGGCGATCTTTATCGCAGAGGTCGCGCCTCGATGGGCTAGAGAAATCCTAAAACCGTTTATCGAGATTTTAGCCGGTCTTCCATCTGTGGTATTGGGATTTTTGGGGATCATTTTACTTTCTTCTCTCTTACGAGAAACCTTTAACCTGCCAACTGGATTATCTGCCTTTACCGGATCTTTACTTCTTGGAGCAATTGCCATTCCGACCATCGTGTCTGTGGCAGAGGATGCACTAGACGCGGTCCCCAAGGAATACCGTGATGGAGCATTGGCTTTAGGGGCGACCAAATGGCAAACCATCTGGACGGTGACCCTGCCAGCTGCCCGTTCGGGGGTGCTTACCGCAACAATGTTGGGGGTTGCACGTTCAATTGGTGAAACAATGACGGTGATGATGGTGACAGGAAACGCACCGGTTATGGCGAAAAGTTTAATGGTCTTTTTATCCCCGGTAAGAACAATGACCGCAACCATCGCGGCAGAGATGGGTGAGGTGGCTAGCGGTAGTACCCATTATCATGTACTCTTCTTTATAGGAATCGTTCTTTTTATTATCTCCCTGATCGTGAATGTTTTAGCCTCTTCGTATGTTTATCGACACACCCAGCGTTCGGAGAAATTACTCTCATGAAAAATGACAGTAATAATTATACAAAGCGAAAGTTTATTGAAAAAGCCGGCATGATTACCTTGGGGGGAATGACCATATTGACCATTGCCCCAATTTTCTTAATCATCGGTTATATCATTTGGCAGGGATCCCCTGCTATCTCTTGGGAGTTTATCACTGGTTTTCCTAGTGATGGAATGAAGGCTGGTGGTATTTTGCCGGCAATCGTGGGTACCTTTTACTTGACGGTTGGGACGGCCGTTTTTTCGGTGCCGCTTGGTATTGGTGCGGCAATATATTTATCCGAGTATGCAGCAGATAACAACATCACCCGTTTAATCCGGGTGGCGATTATCAACCTGGCAGGTATCCCATCGGTTGTGTATGGGTTGTTTGGATTGGGATTGTTCGTTCTTTTTCTAAATTTCGGCACGAGCATCTTGGCCGGCTCTCTCACACTTTCGATCATGACCCTTCCCATTATAATCAGCACCTCGGAGGAAGCCCTTCGTGCAGTTCCCCAGTCCTTCCGAGTAGTGAGTGTTTCTTTAGGCGGCACCAAGTGGCAAACTATCCGTCGGATTGTTCTCCCGCAGGCCTTACCTGGGATTATTACTGGAATTATCTTGGGGTTGGAACGCGCGGCCGGGGAAACAGCCCCCATATTATTCACGGTGGCTGCTTTCTTCCTTCCGCGTTTACCGTCATCCCCATTTGATGCCACCATGGCTTTGCCCTATCACCTTTTTGTGATCAGCACCCAGGTTCCAGGGATGCCAATCAAAATTCAGTTTGGGACAGCTTTGGTGTTGTTGGTGTTCGCCCTCTCGATGAACTTAATCGCTACAATTATTCGCTACCGCGCAAGAGCGAAACGGCAGTGGTAAGATGGAAAACGATAAAAAAATAAAAATTTTCATCGATAAATTTTCTTTAGAGTATTCCGATGGCGTTGAATCCTTGAAGAATATCACCCTGCCTATCTATGAAAACAGCATCAACGTTTTGCTAGGTCCTTCGGGTGGGGGAAAATCATCCTTACTGCGGACATTAAATCGACTCAACGACCTCGCGGATGTGAAAGAATTCAGCGGCCAGGTGTTGTTTGATGGTGTTGATATCCTATCTCCAAGCATCAATGTAATTGAGTTAAGAAGGAAAATTGGCATGGTTTTCTCACGGCCAGTGGTGCTGCCAATGAGCATTCGAGAGAATATTACCTATGGTTTGGAATTGGCTGGGGAGAAGAATAAAAACAAAATGGCTGATACCGTTGAGCGCTGCTTGACTCAAGCGGCTTTGTGGGATGAAGTGAAAGGCCGCTTGGATGATTCCGCCAATGCTCTATCTGGAGGTCAGAAGCAGCGTTTATGTCTTGCACGTTCCCTGGCAACCGAACCAGAAGTGATCCTGCTGGATGAACCCACCTCTGGGTTAGACCCCATTTCCACCTTAAAAGTCGAGGGATCACTCGAGAGTCTTAAAGAGAACTACACGATTGTTCTTGTACCCCATTCGATCCAACAAGCCGGCCGAACCTCGGATTATTGTGCCTTCATTCTTCAAGGTGAACTAATTGAGCATCTACCGGGTAATCAAATGTTTACCAATCCTCAAAATCAGCGGACAAAAGATTATATTGAGGGGAGATTTGGTTAGTACGGTAGAAAGGAAAAATTTTTGAAATTAACATGGGAACCGATGTTCCCATGTTTTGCTGAAGGAGGAAAGAGTTTATTCAAGGTCGGTGTGGCCACAGATCAGCCAGTTTCCGTTTTCTTCGACAACCTGGAAAGTTCTCTTCGATAAATCGAAAGTTCTCAGTTCATCCCCAAATTTGGCCTGCAGGCTACCTTGGCAGTTTACATCATAACCATTTTCATTTGTGGTGGTGGTTTGGCAGCTGAAATTTTCGAGAGATGTTTTTACAATCGCAAAGGTATTGAAATCCATCATCGCGTTCGGTTCGTAACTCGTACAAACTTTTGATACCAGCATGTCCTGGTTCTTTTCTACGATCGCTTGAAAATATTCCTCTACACTCTGGGCTGCTAGGGATTGATTATTCCCGCAGCCTGGCAGGAACACAACAAGGAGTATCAGAAAGGGATTAATATCTTTTAATTATGTAGGTAGGAAAGAAATCTCGCCCGATAAAAATCTTTTATACTAAAATACACCAGCTTGTTGGAAATCTCTTGAATAAGGTTAGGCAAGATTGGTTCTTAAGTTTTGGATGTGCAGAGGCACCATTGAGGATAATTTGTGCTAGAAAAATTGACTAAGTTAATCGTTTATAAATCGATTCTTGGAGAACTGCGGGTTCCTCATCCAGCGACGTCCATGGTCGATCGAACCGTTGAGGATGCTGATTTCCAGGGCAGAGAAGACCAGCAGCGCCCTGCTACAGAAAGGGCTGAACAAATCCTCCAGGAGACGACCCTTGAGGAAAAGGTGGACTTTGTTGGCGGGTACAAGCAGTTAGGAATCCGCTCAATCCCCAGGTTAGGTATACCCAGCATCTGGTGCAGTGATGCAACATCTGGACTCCGTTCCTTTCCAGGGGGAACAGCTTTTTTATCTGGGGTTGCCATGGCGGCTACCTGGGACCCG
>JARROY010000201.1:0-4753 GCA_037383445.1 Anaerolineales bacterium
GGAGAAATAAAAACCAGGGAGGACAGCCTCCCTGGTTAATTGTGAAAATTTATCTACCCCGGCTATGGAACCGCCAGATATTCAAACTGGCTGTTGTAAAGTTCAGCGTAGAACCCGCCTTGTGCCAACAGATCTTCGTGGGTGCCTTTCTCAACGATATCGCCCTCGTTCATCACCAGAATCAGGTCGGCGTTGCGGATCGTCGAGAGGCGGTGAGCGATGATGAAGCTCGTTCGGCCCTGCATCAGGTTATCCATCGCCTTCTGGATCAGCACCTCGGTGCGGGTATCGACCGAACTGGTAGCCTCATCCAGGATCAGGATCTCCGGGTCTGCCAGGATGGCGCGCGCAATCGTCATCAGCTGCTTTTGTCCCTGGGAAATGTTGGTCACCTCTTCGTTCAGTACCAGGTTGTAGCCATCTGGCAAGGTGCGCACGAAATGGTCCACATGAGCGGCTTTGGCTGCGGCAATCACCTCTTCGTCGGTGGCGTCAGCCCGGCCGTAGCGGATGTTTTCCATGATCGTGTCGTTGTAGAGCCAGGTATCCTGCAGCACCATGGCGAACTTTTTACGCAGGTCCTTCCGAGCAAACTGGGTGATGTTATGGCCATCCACCAGGATTTCGCCTTCGTTCAGGTCGTAGAAGCGCATCAGCAGTTTGACCATGGTGGTTTTGCCTGCGCCCGTCGGTCCGACGATGGCGATCTTCTGCCCGGGTTGAATATTCGCCGAGAAGTTTTGGATAACGATTTTTTCCTCATCGTATCCAAATCGGACCTGGTTGAATTCAACGTGTCCTTCAACTGTTTCCAAGGTGATTGGGTTTTCAACCTCCGGGATTTCTTCTGGTTCCTCAATGAATTCGAAGACACGTTCGGCTGCAGCAGCGGTCTGCTGGAGGACATTGGAGATGTTGGCAATCTGGGTGATCGGCTGTGTAAACGACCGGACATATTGAATAAATGCCTGGATATCTCCAACCGTGATCGCATTCCTGATTGCCAACCATCCACCCAAAATGCTAACCCCAACATACCCCAGGTTGCCCACAAATCCCATTATCGGCATCATCAGGCCGGATAGAAACTGCGATTTCCAGGCAGAACTGTACAGGGTTTCGTTCAGGACATTGAATTTGGCGACACTTTCTTTTTCACCATTGAAGGCTTTCATCACAATATGCCCGCCAAACATCTCTTCTACATGCCCATTGACATGCCCCAGATAATCCTGCTGCTGTTTGAAATATTTTTGGGACTGCCGAATCACCAGCCCGACCACCAGCATAGACAATGGGATGATAAGCAGGGCTACCAGGGTCATCTGCCAGCTAATTGAGATCATCATGATCAGCACACCGATCACGCTGGTTACGGAGGTGACGATCTGGGACAGGCTCTGGTTCAGGGTCTGGCTGACGGTGTCAACGTCATTGGTGATCCTGGAGAGCACTTCTCCCTGGCTGGTGCGGTCGAAATACTGCAGAGGTAATCGGTTGATCTTTGCGGCAATATCCTTTCTAAATTTATAGGTGATATCCATCGAAATGCCGGACATAATCCAGCCCTGGATATACCTGAGCACCGCTGAGGTGAGATAAAGCCCAAGGGTCAATAAGATGATATTCCCAATGTATTCAAAATCGATCCCCTGACTGCTGCCGGAGATTTGGCCCATCACCCCTTCGAACAATTTTGTGGTGGCTTTGCCTAAAAGTTTCGGACCAACGATTGTAAAGACTGTCGAGGCAACTGCCACAATCATCACGGTAAGGATGGATTTACTATACCCGCCGAGGTATTTGATCAGTTTGCCCATCGTGCCTTTGAAATCATGAGCTTTTTCCCCCTGAAGCATTGCCATTCGCCCATGACCCATCGGGCCGCGTCCCCGCATACTCATAGATCTGGTTTCTTTGGACTTGTTCCCGTTTTGTTGGTCGCTCATTGTAATTCCTCCTTGCTCAGCTGCGAATAGGCAATTTCTTGATACGGGATACAGCTTTCCATTAATTCTTGATGTGAACCTTTGCCGACCACTTTACCTTCATCTAGTACGATAATCTGATCTGCATTTTTGACTGTGGCTACTCTTTGAGTGACGATGAGGACCGTGCTCTGATCGGTCTTTTCCTTGAGAGCCTTTCTTAGGGCTGAATCGGTTTTGAAATCGAGGGCTGAAAAACTGTCATCGAAGATGTAGATGGGGGGTTTCTTGACCAAGGCGCGAGCGATTGCCAAGCGCTGTTTTTGACCTCCGGAAACGTTAGACCCACCTTGAGAAATACTGGTGTCCATCCCCTCAGGATTTTCAAAAATAAAATCACTGGCCTGGGCAATCTCTACCGCTTCTCTCAAATCCTCTTCGTCTGCGTTTTGATCTGCATACCTCAGGTTGCTTTCAATCGTTCCTGAGAAGAGGAGGCCCTTTTGTGGAACGTATCCAATTTTGTCGCGGAGGTCAGTTTGCTTGACCTGCCGGATGTCGATCCCATCGATAGAGATTCTGCCTTCGGTTACATCATAAAACCGCGGAATCAGATTAACGACGGTGGATTTTCCGCAGCCGGTAGACCCAATGAACGCAGTTGTTTGGCCGGGAAATGCGGTAAACGAGATGTCGTGGAGGACATTATCTTGAGCGCCGGGATATTTAAAAGACACATTTTGAAATTCGACGGTTGCATCGAAAGTTGTGTCAAATGCTTCTGGTTTTTCCGGATCGGTAATCACGGTTTCCGTATCCAATACATCAGCGATCCGGTCACCCGATACTGCCGCTCTTGGGATAAAGATAAACATCATGGAAAGCATCAGAAATGCGAAAACGATCTGCATCGCATACTGCAAGAAAGCGATCATATCGCCAACTTGCATAGAGGCTTCTGCAACTTGATGTGCCCCGACCCAAATGATCGCCAGCGATAACCCATTCATCAACAGCATCATCACCGGCATCATGGTGACCATCACCCGGGCGACAAAAAGGCTGTTATTGGTCAGGTCTCGGTTAGCTTTATCAAAGCGTTTTTCTTCAAACTGCTGTTTGTTGAAGGCGCGGATGACCATCATCCCGGAAAGGTTTTCTCTGGTGACGAGGTTTAACCTGTCGATCAAACTTTGAATGATTTTGAACTTTGGTAAGGCGACGACAAATACGATCAAAATGAGACTCAGTAAAGCTGCCACGGCGACTGCAATGATCCACCACATGGATGCCCCTTTGTTAATCGCCCGGATGATGCCACCAACCCCGATGATCGGGGCATAAAACACCATCCGCATGACCATGAAGGTCACCATTTGAACCTGGGTGACATCGTTGGTGGAGCGGGTAATCAAAGAAGCAGTAGAAAATTTATCCAGTTCGATCCCTGAAAAACTTTCAACTTTTTCAAACACTGATCGGCGAATGTCTTTGGCTACTCCGGCGGCAACTCTAGAGGCTAAAAACCCAACGACAATTGTACATACGCCGCCCAACAGTGAGATCAGCAGCATGATGCCGCCTGTATTGAGAATATACCTGGATTGCAGTGTGGATGAATCTACCCCTAGCGCTTCATATTCTTGCTTAACCGCGCCGACTGCCATCTGGCTGACCATATTATCACCCAAGGTGTTGAACTGCTGAGATATCATGGATCGCATCTGTTCCAGTTGAGTGGGGGGTAGGTTGGATAATACCTGGAAGACATCCATTCCTGCTGGAATCTTTGAAAGATCAAATTGGAATCCTTCACCGAATGCAGGTGCTTTTGAAGGGTCTTCGATGGCTTGTTGGATCCCTTGGACAATCAATTGTGATCTGGCCATGATTGGTTCCAGCTGGTCTTGGTCGGCTTGGTCAAGTTCTCCTAACTGGTATGCAGGTTCGGAGTCGATGCCTGGATATTTTTTTAACAAGCTGGAATAATCGGGAGTCTCTTGCGTGATCGATGTATAAGCATTTTGGACCAATGCTTTTTCCTCTGGAGTCATGAAGAGAACTAATTTATCTAAGGTGGATTGCCGGAGAACCTCTGGGATTGGGCTTTCAACGCCACCCTGCTGAATACCATTATTGACGATCCTTGACATGTAATCCGGCAAGGCCAATTCTGCGTTGGCTTGCACAAATAGCAGGATTACTGTGAGGAAGAATAATGGAAGATATGGGATTAAGAATCTTTTTAATCTAAGCATTGAGTGTTGTTCCTAGTTGTTTGAATTTAATTGGGTTATATTTGTTGTTTCATATAATCCCAATTGTTTGCCTTTATCAGTGAGAGTTTTGAGAGCAGAAATGGACAGCTGTCTTTCCTCTTCAGAGAGCAATTGTTCAAGTTCTCTAAACCAGCTTTGCCGGGCGAATAAGCTGTCTTTAATGACTTGAGTACCTTTTTCGGTGAGGGTAATTTGCTTCACACGCCTGTCCGTTGGATCTTCAGTGCGTTCGATCATCTCCTGATGAGCGAGCTTGTCGAGCATTTGGCTGGCTGCAGCATTACTAACTCCCATCCCTTCGCCAAGATCGGTGACTCCGCATCTACCGCGGTGATGGATGAAGTTTAGCGCAAATATCTGGGACATGGAATATCCGCTCTCTTTTGCATACCGGTGCATGTTCTGCATCGAACGGTGCATGAACACGGTGATCCATTGGTTTAAGGCGAGAATAAAAGTTTCGGGTTGGCTCATATTTCACTTTCCTTAATAGTTAAGAATGCTTAATATAATTGTTATCCCCAAAGTTGTCAAGAGCGTTAGGAA
>JARROY010000202.1:0-8847 GCA_037383445.1 Anaerolineales bacterium
GCATTTTCAATCGCCATTGCTGCCTGGTTAGCAAAGTTAACCAAGAGATCCAAGGAGTTCTCAGTAAACGTGTTCGGTGTTGGACTGTATAAAACGAGTGCTGCGGGACTCGAATGCACCAGCTTAAGTGGGATGGCAGCAAACGATCGATAACCCTCTGCCCTTGCCCTTGGCCGGTAAGGCTCAAAGGATGGATCATTTTCAGTATCTTGAATGATGATGGGTTCTTGAGTGCGAATCGCCCGCATCGTAACAGATGTTGATTCATCCGGATATATGACCAGACCTTCAGCATATCTCGAAGTCAACCCTCGGCTTGCCTTGGCTACAAATACCCCCCTTTGGCTGTCAAGAGCGACAATCGCAGATTTTTCGAAAGCCATAAGCTTTTCAACTTGTTCCAAAATTCGATTGAGAACGACCTGAGAGTCCAAAGAGGATACAACTGCCTGACTGGTTTCAAGCAAAGTGGCCAATTCTTTTAATCTGGCTAAAATGGATTTTTCCATTCTCTGGAAACTTCTCACCAGGTTTCCAATCTGGTCTGGTCGCTCAGAATAAATCCTTAATGGATTTTCCGAATTTTTTACCGGTTCAGTTGGTTTACCAACTCGTTGACTATACGCAGCAAGTCTTTCAATTGGCGTAAGCAGTCTCAAGTACAAAACTGCCCAGAAAAATATCCCAATCCCAGAAAATACACCAATGATCAATAGCACGCCTCGATGAAATGAGTCTGGCGTTGCAAACGCCACAGAAGTCGGCCGGCTTACAATTACTCCCCACCCTGCATCAGGGACAGGAACATAGCTGAATAGATTCTCCACTCCATTTTGATCAACAGCCACACGATTACCAGATACCCCGGCCAATACTGTTTGCGGGAGTTCTTTCTGGATATCACCATAATCTATTAGCAAATATTCCGGATATGGATTCGCGATCACCTTTCCCCCAGCGTCGATGATCATTACCTGAAAATTGATACTATCACTGTACTCCTTGGCTATACTTGCCAACGTCGTACTTAACGACTGTAGTTTCATATTGGTAGCAACCACGCCCAGAAATTCGCCATCGTGCCAAATCGGCATGACGGCTGTAGCCACTGGTTGTTCAGTGGTTGGCGAGATACGTCCCAAAGATACAAAGGGCTTATCTGTATTCATTGCTTTGGCGAAATAATCGCGAAAAGAGAAATCCATCCCAACAGTGTTGTTCGGACCGGTTGGGTAATGGAACATCATTGTCCCATCACGATCAAGTCGGTAAATCAAGTTTACATCTGGCCGTCCAGTTTGAAAATTTTCAAAAATATCTAACATTTCTGCATTATCAATTTGGATGACCCCATCATATTTTGCCAAATCGCTGACAGCGATAAGCGCATTTTCAATAATTGTGTTTGTTTCTTGGGCAATCGCTTGAGATAATGCCAGGTCGGCGGCCATGATTTCCTGTCTTAATTGATCTCCAGCCACCTGATCAAAAAACAACGCTCCAATAACAATTGGAACAATAAACAGGGAATATAGCGCGAGCATTTGCACCCCAAGATCATTTCGCACTTTTCGGAATAATTTTCCTATTTGCATAAAATTATGCCAATTAAGATTAAGGTAGATGGTTTATCCTACCATGAAAATATAACATTATCCAATAAGCCTCATTCCAATAATCCCGCTCTTTATTATTATTGATACATTTAATTTGACGAATTTAAAATCATCTGTTAATCTATAAAAGACAAATTTGACCTGCATTAAAATAATTCAGATTATTTATCCAGATCATTTCTACAAGACAAATAAATAGAGGAGAGATAAGTGAAAAGAACGTTTGAATCGTTATCTAATGCTTCTAGGGGATATGTATCTTATAAGGGAGGAGAAGGCCAGCTTTCATTTTTGCTTCATCGAATTACCGGTTTAGGCACCTTGCTATTTCTGACCATCCATATCGTAGACACAGCCATGGTTTATTTTTATCCAGAACTTTACACCGAGGCCATTAAGCTCTATCAAAGTCCACTATTTATGATTGGTGAAATCGGCTTGGTTTTCTCCGTCATCTTCCATGGGGTAAATGGATTAAGGATTGCATATCTGGATTTGTTCAAACCCAAAAAGTGGAGAATTGATTCCCAGAGGAGCGCCGTTCGCTGGACCCTTGGTCTCAGCATTATTCTTTGGCTCCCTGCTGCCGTAATCATGTTCAGCAATTTGCTCGCACATTTATAAGGACTGTGAAATGTCAGAAACAATAAAACCCAATTACGAAACCAGAGCTTGGCTATTGATGCGTTACAGCAGCTTATTACTAATACCTTTGGTTTGGATCCATGTGCTTTGGCAGGATGTAATTACTGGGGTCCATAATATTGATACCAATTATGTCCTTCAGCGTTGGAGTAATATTGGGATACAAATATATGATATCTTGTTGCTTGCATTCGCATTTGCACATGGCATGAACGGGCTTCGCCAAGTATTAATGGATTACATCCATTCTGATAAAGCCCGCAAAACAACCTCGACGATTATTTTCATCCTTTGGATTGCCATCTCGACGATGGGTGGTATTGCAATTATTGCTGCGGCAAAAGCACATTTACAGTAGGAGAGCTAGAATGAATCATCATCAACACGAAGTAGTAATCATTGGAGCTGGTGGAGCAGGCCTGATGGCAGCCTTATATGCTTCAAAAAATGCGGATACCGCAGTCATCAGTAAATTGTACCCAACTCGTTCCCATACCGGTGCTGCCCAAGGCGGGATTGGAGCCGCACTCGGGAACTTAGAAGAAGACCACGCAGAATGGCATACATATGACACAGTGAAAGGTAGCGACTACCTTGGTGATCAGGATTCAATCGAATTCATGTGCAATGAAGCCATCAGCGTGGTTTATGAACTTGAAAATATGGGCTTGCCTTTTTCTCGAACCAAGGATGGCCGTATCGCCCAAAGAAAATTTGGTGGGCACACAAATAACGACACAAAAATGCCTGTCACACGAGCCGCCTATGCTGCAGACAGAACTGGCCACATGATTCTCCAAACGCTATACCAGCAATGCATAAAAAATAAGGTCTTTTTTTATGACGAATTTCAAGTGCTGGCATTAATCATCCATCATGGAAAAGTGTCAGGCGTGGTTGCGGTCGAAATCGCAACCGGAACACTGCATACGTTTCATGCCAAAGCTGTCATTTTTGCCACGGGTGGTTATGGTCGTGTTTGGGAAGTCACTTCGAATGCATATGCATATACCGGTGATGGCGTTGCCTTGGTCGCCAGAAAGGGACTCCCCCTCCAGGATATGGAGTTCTTTCAATTTCATCCAACCGGCATCCGCAAAATGGGGATTTTAATTACGGAAGGAGTAAGGGGAGAGGGAGGAGTACTTTTAAATAATGAGGGGGAGAGATTTATGGAGCGATATGCACCGACCGTCAAAGACCTTGCTTCGCGAGATGTTGTCAGCCGGGCGATGTACCTTGAAGAGCGAGAAGGACGCGGGATAAATGGAGAAAATTACATGTATCTCGACGTGACCCCCGAAACAGTAAACAAATATGCCGAAATTGACAACAGAAAAAATCCCGATGGGACTCCCTATCGAGTAACAGCAGAAACCATCCTAAAGAAATTGCCAGATATTATAGATTTCTGTCGGACGTACCTCGGTGTTGATCCAATAAAAGAGCCCATGCCGGTCCAACCCACTGCCCATTATGCAATGGGAGGTATCCCAACAAACATCCCTCCTAGATATTGTGGTTTTTGGTAAACAAGCCGGTATGAACGCTGCAAAATATTCAAAGGATTTTGAATTTCCACCATTTCCTCAAAACGCTACCGAGTCGATCACAGCAGAAATTAACCGAATGAAAAACGCCAGCGGTGATGAAAATGTTGCCGATCTAGCTAAAGAAATGAAATCGATCATGAATAAAGACGTTGGTGTATTCAGAACAGAAGAGGGCATGCAGCAAGCCGTAGAAAAAATTATTGAATTAAGAGAACGTTTTCAGGATGTGGCAGTTCATGACAAATCCATGATTTTTAACACCGAGTTGTTAAATGTCTGGGAATTAGGCTGTCTTCTCGATGCGGCCTACCTAACCGCCGCCTCAGCCTTAGCCAGGAAAGAAAGCCGTGGCGCTCATGCACGCGAGGATTATCCCAAAAGAGATGATAAAAACTGGATGAAACACACCCTCGCCCGAATTGAAAACAACAATGTTCACCTCAGTTATAAACCAGTTCGTATGACAAAATACGAACCAAAAGAAAGGGTTTATTAGGAGAAGACTATGCAGATTACACTAAGATTATTCCGCTACAATCCTGAAGCTGGCCGAACAAAACCCTCTTATGACTTATTTTCAGTAGATGCTAAGCCGACAGACCGCATTTTGGATCTATTAGAAGAAGTAAAGGCCTATCAAGATCCCACTCTTTCTTTTCGTCGGTCCTGTGCCCACGGAGTTTGTGGCTCAGATGCCATGCGAATAAATGGGCGTAATCGACTCCCATGCAAATACCTGGTAAAAGACCTGAAAACAGACAAAATCACGGTTGAGCCTATTCTGGGTTTGCGCGTCATCAAGGATTTTATCGTCGATATGGACCCTTTCTTTGATAGTTACCGCAGCATCCTGCCATATTTAATTAATGATGACAAACCAGCTGATGGCAAAGAATATATTCAAAGCATTCAACAGAGAGAAAAATTTGATAACACCACAAAGTGTATTTTATGTGCAGCTTGCACAACCTCCTGCCCATCCTTTTGGTCAAATGAAGAATACGTTGGGCCGGCAACAATTGTCAATGCCCATCGATTTATTTTTGATAGTCGTGACCAAGCCGCAGCTGAACGATTGGAGATTTTAAACCAAAAAATGGGGGTTTGGCGCTGCAGAACTGCATTCAATTGTACAGAAGCTTGTCCACGTGAAATTCATGTCACTGAGGCTATCGCAGAGGTAAAACAAGCCATTCTGAGAGGGAATCCTTAAGGTCATAAGCCCAAAGGCTCAACACAAAGTAAAACGCCTGCTTTCGCAGGCGTTTTTTTAATCAAATCATTTCTTTTCCCCAGCCGGTGGTTTCCAATTTGGGGCTGCTCTCCGAAGTTGTGACTTCGAAACTTTATTCGCCTTTCCACATCGCGGGCAAAGGGCGTTGTAGTGTTTATACCCTTCTTCAAATAATTGGGTAAGTGCCGATTCAACTTCTTCATTGGTCACTGAGAAAGGCGTGTGGCAACTAAAACATCGAATGTTAATTTGCATTTGAATCTCCTATTCTCTTCTCAAATACCGTTCATTGATTTAATTTTACCCTATCTCATCGCTCAACTAGGGTGCTACAGGTTTTCTTTTCTTGACGCAATCACGATCCCTGCAAAAATCAGTATAGCACCAAACACCTTGATTATGCCAGGGGCTTCTGCGAGAAAGATATACGCAAGAATAGTGGATCCGATAGGCTCACCAAGTAGAGATACGGATACTAGTGCCGCCGGAAGATATCCCAAAGCCCAATTAAAAGTTGAGTGCCCCATTAATTGTGGGATTAAAGCCAATAGAACAAGCCAGATATAAGTTTGACCTGAAAAACCACTGTATTGTACGCCGCTCCCCAACATAAACAAAACCAATAGTACCGCAGCCATACCATAAACCAGGAAAACATAAGGTACAAGAGAAAGTCTTGGACGAATTCGTCTGCCGATCATCACATAACCCGCCGCAGTCCAAGCCCCTACTAATGCCAAAAAATCACCCCATAAAGCCTGACCCTGAAAAAATTGATTAAACGGTGGACATACCAGCTGATTCTGGAAATCACAAATATCGCTCAGCCCAACCACAATCGTTCCCAATAAGGAAAAGACCAGACCTATCGAAATCATCTTGGTTATTTTTTCGTTTAAAGTAAAGGGGGAAAACAGCGCTACCCACAACGGAGTAGTGGTCACCAAAACCACAGAACTTGCCACAGATGTATATTCCAAGGATTGGATCCAGGTCGCAAAATGGATCGCTAGAAAAAATCCTGATAAAAGACTAAAACGAAGGTCTTTAGCAGATAGTTTTTTAATCTCGTTTCTATAATTGTAAAGTGCAATTGGACTAAGGATAATTGTCGCAATACCAAGTCTATAGGCAGCAATTACAAGAGAGGCAACTTTTTCCTGTTGAACAAATTTAATAAATATCGAAGCGGTTGAGACAGCTAAGATTCCAAATAATATACCCAGACGGGGGGATATGATTGGTTTTTTTATCATGGCGAGATCCAAAATTTACCTTTGCTTGACAAAGTTTTCTCCGCGGACTAAAATCTTTAATGGTATATCCTAAGTGGGTATGCTCTGTTCGTCAACATATTAATTACTAATTTTAGTCTAAGGAGAACGAAATGACTTTCAAATTAATGGAATTGCCTTATGCGTACGATGCCCTCGAGCCTTATATCGATGCCAGGACAATGGAAATCCATCATACCAAACATCATCAGGGATACACAAACAACTTGAATGCTGCATTAGAAAATTATCCAGATTTGCAATCCAAAAGCGCTAGAGAACTGTTAGAAAATCTAAACACACTTCCCGATGCAATCCGCACTGCCGTCCGCAATAATGGTGGTGGCTATAAGAATCACAACATATTTTGGAAAGTAATGTCTCCCGATGGCGGTGGACAACCGACAGGAAAATTGGCAGAAGCAGTAAATGCAAAGTTCGGTGGCTTCGACTCATTTAAGGAACAATTTTCCAAAGCTGCCGCTACTCGGTTTGGAAGTGGATGGGCATGGCTTTGCAAGGACCAGAGTGGGACCCTCTTAGTCACATCCACAGCCAATCAGGACAGTCCATTTACCGATGGACTCACCCCGATCTTAGGGCTAGACGTTTGGGAACATGCCTATTATCTAAACTATCAAAATCGTCGTGGAGACTATATCTCTGCCTGGTGGAATGTGGTAAACTGGGATGAGGTAGCAAGACGATTTGAATAATGATGGTTGATCATCAATAACTAACCTTACTACGGAGGAACTATTTATGACCCATATAATTACTCGTTTGTGCTTGCGTGATTCCGGTTGCGCTGAAGTATGCCCAGTAGAATGTATCGTCGCCGGAAATCCACAAGATAAGTACCCATGGTACTACATTGATCCAGATACTTGTATCGATTGTGGAGCCTGCATCCCAGAATGCCCTTACGAAGCGATCTTCGTTGAGGATGAGGTGCCGGATGCCTATGTTGCCAACGGTGGAGAGTGGGTCGCCATGCCCGCAGGAACCCCTGGCCACGATCAAGAATATACTGGAACCAACCACCACGGTGTAGATGTCAAAATTTCATCTGCCAAACAGCTAGAAGCAGGCGATGAACTTGATCTTACCGAAGATATTCAGCCCAACTATGACTTCTTTGAAGAGGGTCCTGGATATTGGGATGGCTGGGAAGACTACGCTAAATAAAGTACAAAACAATACAAGTAACAAAAACAGCCCAAATGGGCTGTTTTTGTTATCTGGCCGGTTCTAGTTAACCGCAGAAAGCGTTTGACCTACTTGGCAATCCTCTTGTAAAATAAACTCAATTAATTTAATAAGAGGACTACACATGACTGAAGAGTATTATTATCCCAATGTTTGGGGAAGAAGCATCCTTACCGCCGCAGAAGATATCCTTGGGCAAAAAGGTGTCAATGCGTTATTGAATTTAGCTGGTTTACCTGAGTACATTGGGAATTACCCGCCAGACAATATTCGAAAAGAATTTTCATTTGAACATGTCGCCGCAATTCAAGAAGCACTCCGAGAAATGTATGGCACCAAGGGGGCTCGTGTATTTGCTACCAAAGGCGGGGAACAAACCTTCAACCATAGTCTTGATAAATACGACAAAGTGCAAAAAGCCGCACGGGCAGCCATGGCTGTGGGTTCAATGCGAACCAGAATGAAAGCCGGGCTACTATTCTTCGCGAAATTCTTTAACACGGTTAGTGATCAAAAAGTGCGAGTCGAAGAAGATGAAACCCATTGGAAATGGATTATTGAAGTATGTCCAATGTGCTGGGGAAAATCAGCAAATGAACCCATTTGCCATCTAGCAGTCGGGGTTTTAAACTCAGCCTCAAAGTGGGCAACCGGGGGGGAAACCTTGCGCATAAAAGCAACTCAATGTATCGGTAATGGGGCAAAGGAAGGGGTCATTCTGCTTGAAAAACCCACAGAATAACTAATGGCAAATTAAAGGGCATTCAATCAACTTTGTTTACTCACTCAAATTACTCTTTTCTAAAATAATCCGAACAGAGCGATCATACGTGAGATAATTCCAAAACCAGTTCACCAAGACATTTAATCGGTTCCTGAAACCAATCAGGGTCACTAAATGTAAACTAAGCCAAGCAACCCATGCTAGAAACCCAGATATAGGAATTTTGTTATACAACCACGCTACCGCTCTGCTCCTCCCTATCGTTGCCATACTTCCCCTATCCTGGTATTCAAAGAGGCCAAGTTCTGATCCAGACAATTCGGCCAAGACATTTTTTGCTGCCAATCTGGCTTGCTGTTGAGCAACTGGACTCAATTGTGGATACGGCTCCCCTTTCTTATCCTCAAGATAGCACATATCTCCAATACAATAAATATCCTTCAAACCTTCAACCTGCATGGTGGGATATACTTTTACCCGATTTCCCGGACCTAAAGGAACTCCCAACATATCAACAATTAAAGAACCTTTAACACCTACTGACCACACCATCGTATGAGATCGAATCACAGTCCCATCTTCTAGCACAACC
>JARROY010000203.1:0-4749 GCA_037383445.1 Anaerolineales bacterium
GTTAAAAAAGTGCTCTCCCTCTCCACCGATAAGGCGGTAAACCCGGTCAACTTGTATGGGGCCACCAAGTTGGCAGCTGAAAAATTGGCTATCCAGTCCAACTCTTACGCAGGCGGCCGTGAAACACGGATTTCTTGTGTGCGCTATGGGAATGTGGTCGGCAGCCGGGGCAGTGTGGTGCCCAAATTCTTCCAGCTGAGAGCTAGCGGAAAAATGACCGTGACCGATGACCGCATGACTCGCTTTTGGATCACGTTAGAACAAGGCGTCAACTTTGTGATTCGCTGTATTGAGCAGATGCACGGCGGTGAGGTATTTGTCCCCAAAATACCCAGCACCACGATTGTGGACTTGGCTAAAGTGATCGCTCCGGATGCTGAAATTGAGATTATTGGCATCCGGGCTGGTGAAAAGCTGCATGAGGTGCTCATCTCTGAAGATGAAGCCCGCTCGACGGTGGAGTTGGAGGATATGTATGTAGTGCAGCCAGCCGTTTCTCCCTGGTTTGGCTATGAATGGGAGAAGATCGGCAATAAGCTCCCAGATGGTTTTCGCTATGCATCTAATACTAATGATGCGTGGCTGACGACAGAACAGATCAAAGAGATCGTTGCACCGATTGAACAAGAATTTTTGAATGGGATGACGGCTTAATGCGCATTTTGGTTACCGGTACCGGTGGACTGCTCGGGTTAAATCTGGCCTTGGAACTTTCCAGGCAGCATACTGTGATTGGTGCAGACCGCAAGGCGCTGCTTGTGAAGGATGCTTTTGAAGCTCTCCAGGTTGACCTTTCAACCCCGCAGGCAGTCTCAAAACTGGTGGAAGAATCCCAACCAGAGGCGATCATCCACTGTGCTGCCCTGGCGAACATTGATGCCTGCGAATCCGACCCGGTGATGGCGTCCCAAATGAATGCAGAACTGCCAGGGTGGATCGCTGCTGAGGCGGCCAGGGTTGGTTCGCAGCTGGTGCATATTTCCACCGATTCGGTCTTTGATGGCTTGGAAGGCGGTTACACGGAAGACTCCCCGACCAACTCACTGAGTGTATACTCCCAGACCAAACTCGACGGCGAGGGAGCGGTTTTCGCTGCCATGCCGGAGGCTGTGGTGACCAGAGTCAACCTGTTTGGTTGGAGCGCTTCCGGTAACCGCAGTCTGGCCGAGTTCTTTTATCACAACTTGGCTGCCGGCAAGACGGTGAAGGGGTTTACGGACGTGTACTTCTGCCCGATTTTGGTTAACGATTTGGCAGACGTGTTTATCGAAATTTTTCAGCAACATCTGAGCGGGTTGTACCATCTGGTCAGCCCGGTTTGCATGACCAAATATACTTTTGGATTGGCGATTGCAGAAAAATTTGGCTTCGACCCCGAACAGATCATGCCAGTATCTGTCAATGAGTTCGGCTTAGTCGCGGCCCGTTCTCCGCTGCTGACGTTGAAGAATGAGAAATTGACCCAGGCGTTGGGACACGCTCTGCCGGATGTACACGCTGGTTTGGAGCGTTTTTACCAGCTTCGCCAGCAAGGTTACCCGGAAAAACTGGCTCACATGGTTCTGCCCGGGTAAGTATTTTCAGAAATACTTGAACTAGGAGAGATCGTAAAATGGAGATCAAAATTTTAGATAAAACCATTGGCCTGGATCACCCGACCTACTTTATCGCCGATATCGCAGCCAACCATGACGGTGACCTGGAACGCGCCAAGCTGCTGATCCGGCTGGCGAAAGAAGCAGGCGCTGATGCGGCCAAGTTCCAGAATTTCCGCGCTCCCAAAATCGTCTCCGATTACGGATTCAAGGCGATGGGCGGGCAGGTCTCCCACCAGGCGGAGTGGACCAAATCGGTTTACGAAGTCTATGATGGCGCCTCGATTCCCTTCGAATGGACGCCCATCTTGAAAGAGGAGTGCGATAAAGTTGGCATTCATTATTTCTCCTCACCCTATGATGATGATGCGATTGACATGCTCGACCCGTACGTGCCGGCCTACAAAGCGGGCTCTGGGCTGATCTCCTGGCCGGAAGCGATTGTCCGCATGGCGCAGAAAGGAAAACCAGTACTGCTTTCCACCGGTGCCTGCAAAATGGGAGAGGTGATCAACGCCATGGAAAAGGTGATGGCCGTCACCGATCAAATTGTCCTGTTCCAATGCAACACCAATTACACCGCCAGCCCGGACAACTACGACCACCTTCACCTGAACGTGCTCAAGACCTATGCCGCCATGTACCCGGATGTCGTGCTCGGACTTTCCGACCATACCCACAGCCCGGCTCCAGTGGTGGGAGCGGTGGCGATGGGCGCCAGGGTCATCGAGCGCCATTTCACCGACAGCAACGACCGGGAGGGTCCGGACCATAAATTCGCCCTTAACCCGGCAACGTGGGCGGATATGGTGGATCAGGTGCGCATCCTGGAGCGGGCTTTTGGCTCGCCCATGAAGCGGGTGGCAGATAACGAGAAAGACACCTATGTCGTCCAGCGCCGCTGCCTGCGGGCGGCAAGAGAGATCAAGGCCGGGGAAGTGTTTACCCGGGAAATGATCGAGATTCTCCGCCCGGCTACTCCTGGTGCGTTGATGAGCTGGGATCTCGATCAGATGATCGGTATGAAAGCCCGCGTGGACCTGCCGTTTGGCAAAGACCTGCGCTGGACCGATCTTGAGGAATAACAAGGAGTTTTGACAAGGCTGGTTGACGAAAGCCAACCCGGATTTGGAACCCTGATGCGAGTGCTTTACTTCTCCCGAGATTATACGTCCCACGACCATCGATTTTTGGCCGCCATGGTTGAAAATGGCATCCAACCCTTCTATCTGCGGCTTGAACGCTCCGGTCACCCGCAGGAAGACCGGATGCTGCCGGTAGGGGTGACCCCGGTGCAATGGGAAGGAGGGCAGAAGCCCTTCGAACATCTGGATCACCGCCGCCTGCTTTCCAGCCTCAAGTCGGTGCTCAAAAGTATTAAGCCCGATATCCTGCACGCCGGGCCAGTGCAGACCGCAGCTTGGTTGGCGGCACAATCCCGCTTTCATCCTTTGGTGACCATGTCCTGGGGTTCGGACCTGCTGCTGGATGCCGACAGCTCTGCTCAAATGCGCCGCCTGACGGAGTTTGCCTTAGCCAACACCGATGTCCTGGTGGGTGATTGTGATACGGTACGGGAAAAGGCGATTTCCTTCGGGTTCCCCTCAGAAAAAATTGTAACTTTCCCCTGGGGAGTGAATCTGGAGCGTTTTTCTCCGGCAGAGGCGGAAAGAGTGATCCGCCAGCGAGCCGGGTGGCAGGAAGAGTTTGTCATCCTGCACACCCGTACCTGGGAACCTGTCTACGGGGTGGAGATATTTGCCAAGGCGTTTGCCCGGGCGGCAGCGCTCCGGCCAGACTTGAGGTTGTTCCTGTTGGGCAATGGCTCGATGGCCGCCGAAATCCGCAAAATCTTGATGCCGGTGATGCATAAGGTGCAATTTGTCGGGCAGGTGAACCAGGAAAAACTGCCGGCTTATTACCAGGCTGCCGACCTGTATGTCAGCGCCTCGCGCAGCGATGGTTCCTCCGTTTCATTAATGGAGGCTTTGGCCTGCGGGTTGCCGGTGCTGGTTTCGGACATTCCGGGCAACCGAGAATGGCTGGATGGTTCTGAAGCAGGCTGGATGTTCCCGGATGGGGATGCGGATGCGCTTTCAGCACGCATCCTTGAAATCGCTGACCAGCGTGGTAAGCTGGAAAAAACCGGCCGGCAAGCCCGGCAATTGGCAGAAACCCGCGCCAACTGGTCGGAAAATTTTAAGAAATTACTAACTGCTTATCAAATGGCATTAAAAGTTTAGCATGATGAAAAAAGAACCGAAAGTCGTCGCTATTATCCAGGCCCGTATGGCCGCCAGCCGTTTGCCCGGCAAAGTGCTGAAGACCCTTGGGCACCAGCCAGTTCTGGGCTGGATGCTGGCGCGCACCAGCCGCGCTAAGCTGATTGATGAGGTAGTGGTCGCCACAACAACGGATCCCAGCGACGACCCGGTCGCGGAGTTCTGCCGGCAGCAAGGGGCGGCGTTCAGCCGCGGCAGCATGCACGATGTCCTCGACCGCTACTACCAGGCAGCCAAGGCCCACCACGCAGACGTGATTGTGCGCCTGACAGCCGACTGCCCGTTCATCGATCCGGACCTTTTGGACGATAACCTGCGCATTTTTCTGCGGGCAGAGCCGAAGCTCGATTTTGCCGCCAACCGTCTACCCCCGCCTTACCGGCGCACCATCCCGATCGGATTGGATGCCGAATACTGCTGGTTTGACGGGCTGGAAACCATCTGGCAGGAGGCCAAGGAAAAACACCAGCGCGAGCATGTGATGCCGTTTTTCTACGAGCATCCGGAGCGTTTTAATATCCTCCACATCACCCACGAGCCGGATTATGGCGACCTGCGCTGGACGGTGGATACCCCGGAAGACCTACAGATGCTGCGCCAGATTGTTTCCTATTTCCCAGGATGCGACGATTTTAGCTGGCACGATGTGCTGGATCTGGGTGCCAAGCACCCAGAGCTCAGCCAGATCAACGCCGATATCCGGCACAAAGATTACCGCGAGGTGGATGAAAGCCAATGACCCTGCTGACCATCTTTACCGCTCCCAAACCGATTGAGGACCCGCATATTACGCTCATCCAGCGCAATGCCATCCGATCCTGGACTTTGCTCGGACCGGAGGTTGAGGTGATCTTAATGGGGCGGGATTTTGG
>JARROY010000204.1:0-5709 GCA_037383445.1 Anaerolineales bacterium
AGCTATGATCGTCAATATTATGATGCTGCTTCAGATTTTGGTGTTCTATTAAATCCATTCACCGGCGTTGCATTGCCGCAGCGTATTGAGAGGGCGGAAGTCGTTGTTCAGACCAGATTGCCGGTTAGCAAGACTTACGACTGGGTAGACCTATCTTTTGAAGATAAAATCACCGTCCCCGGTGACGCCTGGATTGATTGGGATGTCGAGAATCAAGTCTGGTTGACTGTTGGTGAGGTTTATCCAGATGGGTTAACTGCTAAAACCAAAAGCGTGGTCTATTATCCACCTGAACTATGGGATATTACCTGGCATGACGGCAGCAAAATAGATCTGGCGGATTTCATCATGCCCCAGATTATGAGATTTGAAACTGGCAATAAAGACAGCGATCTATACGATGAATCTCAGGCACCCCGCCTGGAAGCTTTCAAGTTAACCTTCAAAGGTATTCGCATAACATCCATTACCCCGCTGGTCATCGAATATTATTCGGATAACTGGACACTTGATGCTGAGAGCATTGTAACCACTATGTTCCCACAGTATGGCTTTGGGACGTCTCCCTGGCACATGATTGCTGTATCAAACCTTGCAGAAGCTACCGAAGTACTGGCTTATACGACTGATAAAGCTGACCACCTTGAAATTGAATGGATGAATTATCTTGGTGGCCCGAGCCTTAATATCCTAGAATCCAAATTGGATCAATTAATTGTTCAAAATTTAATCCCGTTCGAACCCACTTTGGGCCAATTTGTGGCTGCAGAATCTGCTGCTGCCCGCTATGCTAACTTGAAGGCGTTTTATAAAGAGCACGGTCACTTTTATGTCGGCACAGGTCCTTACATGATTGATGATGTTCGCCTTACGGAGAAAACCTTGACTTTGGTGCACAATCCAAACTTCCCGGACCTGGCTGATAAATGGAACATCTTCTCTTCGCCAAAAATGGCTGAGGTTGCGGTGGATGGTGCGGTCGATGTATCTGCTGGTGCTGAGGCTACCTTTGATACTTTTGTCACCTTTGAGGGTGAAGTATACCCAAATGATGAGATTGACCAAGTGAAATACCTGCTTTATGGTCCAGAAGGCACTCTGGTTGCCACCGGTATGGCGGATTTGGTCACCGATGGCCATTATCTAATTACCTTAAGTCAAGAGATCACTGGCCAATTTGTGTCTGGTGACTATAAACTTGAGGCAGTGGTTATTTCGAAATTGGTTGCAATCCCCTCTTTTGTTACCTTCGAGTTCATTGTTGAGTAAGAAGTTCTAACTAATTCTAAAGATTGAACAGGATTTAGACAACAAGACAAAAGCGAGTTATCCTCGCTTTGAAAACTGAACGATGTTACGGTTAATATCTCGGATTAAGTTCGGGGTTTAGTCGGGTCGCCGGGGGAAAGTCCAACCCGTAGAATGGAGGAATATTTTTCCGGGTCACGATACTCACCATGTTTTATTTTATTAAATATGACGGTATCGGTCTCTTTACTGACCTTTGCAAAGTGCAGCGCAATATCAGCATCTTTGATAATGTCTTCCGGCCAAAGATAATCTGCTCCACAGTACACGATCCCAATACTGGCTGTGATGTCAATATTTAAAGCCTTTTTGATGTGCGGCGAAAGGTTAGTTTGGATTCGCTCGGAGATCATGGTGAGTATATCTTTGTTGGTGAGATCTTCGATCTGGATGAAGAAATGGTCGTAGCCAAAACGAGAGATCGTGTCAATTGGCCGGATAACGGTCTGGAAGAATTTGGCGGTTTCAACTAATAATTGATCTGCAAATTCTTGTCCTTTTTTCTTGGTAACCTTACTAAAGTTGTCGTAATCCACAAAGAGTATGCCAAAAACGCTTCCGTCCATTTGACGTGTGCGTTCGATCGAGTATCCCATGCGGCTGATAAAGAAGGATCGATTGTAAAGCCCGGTAAGGCTGTCGCGCGGTTGTTCTGTTGGCATTGTGGTATCAACAGGTCTTAAGCGCAAAATAAGGTTAGTGAGCTGGTCGACACTGACAGGCTTGAGGAGGATTAAATCCGATTCCGACTGGAGGCCCATAGCCATATGAGCATGACCTGTAACCACAATCACCGGGATTTCTTTTAACCGATCCTCGCTGTGAATTTTATCTAAAATGACGGTTCCAGAAACGCCTGGCAGGCTGAGGTCGAGGAGAATGATGTCTGGGACAACGATATCAAGCCGTTCCATGGCTTTTTCTCCACGGAGTACGATTTCAGTTTTGAATCCAGCGAAGTCAAGAACATGCCGGAACAGGGCAACAGTATCTCGATCGTCTTCGATGATCATTGCGAATGGCTTGGTCATTCAAAAAAGCTCCCAAAACTAAGGTGCTAGATTGATATTAATAAAACTGCTTTAGTAATCATTATACTTGATGTTTTAAAAGCACCGATGTAGATAATCTTTTAATGAATATGTTGCAACCTCTTTGCCAATTGGCTTTTGCAGCGAACTGGATGCACCAGACAGTGTAAATCCTCTTTGGCCATAAGGTTCAAAGTCTGCAAAACATTTGTTACCAGTGTACAATTAATTTCTCACCAGTTTAATAACCAGATAGACATCTAACAAATCTGTAAAGCAGGAATATAGGTGGGTTTCTCCCAGTTTACTGGTTTGATAGTTATCCCTTTTAAGGGAATAGACGTTAAAAGCCTCTGTTTTGTTTCCGTTTGCCCGGATGGATAATAAGGTTACTAAATGGAATGATTAAATATGAGTATAATAAGGGCTGAACAATCCGTTAATCAGAAAGGAACCCATGGAAATAAAGGAAACCATCAATTCCATTGCATTGCTGAACGGCATGTCTGATGAGCAAGTAGCCGCATTAGAAGAGTTTACACAGATAGTTGACTTTAAAAAAGAAGAGAGACTATTTCAGGTGGGGCATGAAGCTAAATTTGTTTACATCTTGTTGGATGGAAAGGTAAGCATCCAGGTTCAACTAAGTTCTAGACCTGAGAATATGTCGATTGTGGTACTGCAAAAATATGGTCAATTGGTAGGCTGGTCGGGGTTAATGGGAGGGGCACATTACACAGCTAATGGGGTTTGTTTGGAAGACAGCAGCCTTTTAAAGATTGAGGGCCAAAAATTAATGGATGTGCTGGAACAAAATCCGCAAACAGGATTCATTGTTATGCGAGAGATTTCAAAAGTGATCAGTATGCGCCTGCGGAACTTGCAAAGCGTAGTGCTAAAGACAATATAAGATGCTGGACAAAAAGCTTGTTGAGCGACGTTTACGAAAAGAATGTGCATCGAATATTAAAAGTTTGTGAAAAATATGAAAAATAAGATATAATTGGAATATCTTTTTAGCGAGGTAAGGGATTTGAAAACACAGGAGAAGAGGTTTCGCTTTCTGTTCCTAGGGATACTTTTGTTATCGCTGATGTCTGCGAGATATATCGGTGATGCAGGGTATTCGGGACCAGAATTGGTTAACGATCCTTCACAGATCGCGATCACCCCAACCTGTTTAGACAGGGGGGATATCCCAGATTCTGAATATCATTGGTTGTATTTTCCTGCGACAGCCGATGAAATGGCTACGCAAGAGTACTACGGTTTCCTGGCGGGACAGTTGATCCGAACGGGTGTTGTGGATGCCAGTGATTGCCCCCTGAACGGGGTGTGGCCGACAGGATATGCGAACGCATGTGGACTTGAAAAAACAGAAGAGATCGTTTTTACACTGCAAAATATTTACGATGACGAAATTTTACAAGTTGCCAGGGAAATAGGTGTCCCACCGCTGATGCTGAAACAGTTGATCCGGTATGAAAGCCAATTTTGGCCCACCCGTTTTGGTACCTACCACTTTGGGCTTGGACACCTTACCCTGGTCGGCGCCAGCAATGCAATTCAATGGAATCCTGAACTGTACAACCAGCTGTGCACGATTGTTTATAACGGTCCGTGTCCGCAGTCTTATAACCAGACCTATTTGGGATTTGATAACCTGCTTTCTGGTCAGTTATTAAATTTGATGGATTCAAGCTGCCCGGAATGTGAATACAAATTTGATGTAGAAAAAGCCGAAAACAGCATTTATTATATCGGGCAGTCTCTGATGAGCTACTGCAAGCAGACCTCTCAGATTGTATACAACGTTACCGGCCAGCACTCGAGTTTTGCCGTAGACTATGCGACAATTTGGAGATTGACTTTGCTAAACTATAATGCCGGTCCTACTTGTGTGTATAATGCTCTGGATGCTGCGTATACCCCAACGACCGAGGAATTAAGCTGGTCTGTGATTGCTGCAAATATTTCGGGTTCAGTCTGTGAGATTGGTTTGGATTATGTGAACAACATTACCAGCCAGTATTATACGTTTACCCCACCGCAATAACCGCTTTCAATTTAAGAAAAAATCAGAGCCGGTCATCATGACCGGCTCTTTTTATATTAAGTGAAACGCCTCTTTATTCGACACTTCTTTTTATGGAGAGGACGTCGTCAAATTTTTCCTCAAAGATTTTTACCAAGGTAGGGTCAAAAAGCGATCCGCTTGAATCCTTAATTAATTCCAAGGCTTTGAGAGGCTGAATTTCGTCTTTGTATGGCCGTTTGGTCGTCAGGGCATCGAAAACATCTGCCAATGCACAAATTCTCCCGCTGAGAGGGATTTCCTCATCTGCTAGACCCCGCGGATAGCCGGATCCATCCCAACGTTCGTGATGGGTGAGGGCGATGATTTCGCCCGGACTTCGTTATTTGGAAGGTTTAAACCCGAAGCCAGCAGCATGGTGTATCTTCGAATGCGTTCCAGATGCGAGCGGTTGTCCCATTCTTTTATCTCTGCGATGTACGCGGTAAGAATGATATGATCTTGAATGTCTTGTTGGTCGAATTCATAAATGTTTTTGAACATATCGTTGCCTTTTTCTTTGAGTGGTTTGGATTTTTCCCCATCATTCTGGAACGGTATTTTCTTGGTGATCACACATGACAGAATAGGGTTTTCATAATCATAAATCAGGGCTGTTTCAAAGTCAAGCGAGGATGCCTGGTTATTCTTCTCAATGAGGATGGATGGATTGCTTTTTATTTTATTAGAATACCTGAAATAATATACAGGAAGTGGTATACTGGGAACCACTTTAGTAGAATATTTGATGGGTGGATTTGTAATTTTAACCTCTTGGATCTAAATAAATGGTTGACGTATGATTAGCTTAAGGAGGTTGAATTTACAGTCCCGGTACCAATCCGCGAAATACCTGTCATCAGGGAGACTTCATCGCTAGGAACAGGTAAGGATCGATCTCCGGAGATAATCCTTGAAATTGTGACCAATACAAAGGATTAAAACTTGTAATGAATAAGGTTCTTAATCGTATATACTTAATTAATGGCTTGGATTGTATTTTTGTCACCACACAAAAAGATATAATGGGTAAACCTTAGCCAAT
The DNA here is from genome assembly GCA_037383445.1 of Anaerolineales bacterium. Classification (GTDB taxonomy): domain Bacteria; phylum Chloroflexota; class Anaerolineae; order Anaerolineales; family UBA11579; genus UBA11579. Next base: position 5,459 of record JARROY010000204.1, read on the forward strand.
TTGCCAAAGCACGTCGATCATGATTGGTAAATGGCATACTTTTTTGTAAGGTGAAACAACAAATTTGTTAGTCATTCCAACCGGCATATGCGATAAGATAAGCTATACAATGGTGAGATTTATGAGTGAAAAACGCAAAAAAGGACAGGCTTTAGTAGAATTTGCTTTGACATTGCCGCTGCTACTACTATTGGTATTTGGTGTGCTTGATTTTGGAAGAGCATTTAAAACCAAAATTGTATTGACGAATG
>JARROY010000205.1:0-4727 GCA_037383445.1 Anaerolineales bacterium
GATAATGTTAATTTGAGTCCGGAATTTATTAGCGCCTTAAGTATTCAAGGCTGGAAATTCATCCCGACATGGGTGGGCCCTCAAGCTGCTTGCACTACCTTCAGCGTTACGATGAATATTGATGCAAATACAGCATATGGACAAGGAAAAGATCAAGCTATTGATGCTGCCAGGGTAGCCAGGAAATATGGCTTGTCCTTTTCCGACACGGATGAGAGTGGCACGGTAATCTACTATGATTTGGAAGCATTTAATATTAACGACACGCAGTGCCTTAACGCCGCCAAGGCATTCATCAATGGCTGGGTCGAAGAACTGCACAGCCGGGGCATTATGGCCGGGTTATATGGTTCGGTGTGCGGTACTGGATTGAAAGAATTTTACAATCTTGATAACGTCCCAGATGTTATCTGGCCTGCATTCTGGATCAGCAGCACCTACATAAGTTCAACCACTGTAAATAATCTCCCTTGCCTATCAAATAGTATGTGGGGAAACCATCAGCGGATAGTACAATACACCGGCGCACACAATGAGAACTGGGGAGGCACCACCATGAATATCGACCTCAATGTCATCGACGGCATTGTTGCTGATATTTCTGGTAAGGTCGGAATCCCCACATCAACACTCAGCAACACTTCATTTGAGGATGGGATATTAACTCCTTGGGAGATTAAGCAAACCGATACCTCCTGTAATTGGCAGGTAGCAAACTCTCCGAATATTGCTAGAACGGGTGATTATCTCTTATCCATAAATAAAACCGGGAGTCAAACAAACTGCCTTGGAGCTAGCCAATCATTAACTTTTACCCCAATAGTGGGTGAAACATATCGATTAGCTGTATGGGCAAAATCATCTAACCCATCAACCTATCGCTCTCTTCGGCTTGAGATTATTGGTACAGGTGCCACAAATGAATCGACATCACAAAAATTCTCTGGTATCGGAGAAAATTGGATGTGCCTTGAAGTCGCCCACACAATTGCACAAAACAACCTCTCAGGTATCGAGGTGCTTCTAAAACCTGAAGATTCTGATGGGATTGATATATTTCTTGATGACTCACATCTCTCTTTAAATACAGGACCAATTTGTGCTCAAATGATGCCGCCATCTGGGGTAATCGCCAGCGATGGTGCTGCTTCGGATGCTGTAAATATCTGGTGGGACGAAGTGCCGGCTGCAACATATTATAAAGTTTACCGTTCATTCGATCTTGTCAGTCCAAAAACCCAGATCGGCACTGTAATTGATTCCCAATATACCGACCAAGATGGGAATTATTACGAATCTTATTATTATTGGATCAAAGCATGTAACGCAAACTCCTGCAGCATATTTAGTCCTCCAGACCGCGGTGAATTCGCCTCCCCATTTTTGGACTTCCATGACGATTTTGAAAGCGGGTATCCCTCTAGATGGATAGAGCAACAAAACTTAACCAAATTTGATATATGCGGTGAAAACCCAATTGGGGGTCAATACAGCCTTTGCATCCATGCCAATATCCCAGCAAGCGCATTTCTCGTCCATAAACTGCCAGTTATAACTAATTCTACCCGGATATCTTTCACCATTGACCCGAACACGGCCAATTTAGGTTCGAGAGAATACGTGGTATTGAAAGCCAGGGACAAGACTTCCAATAAGACTGCGTTCCAAGTCATTCTATCGTCAACAGATACTGCCTATAGGGTTAAAGTAGAAGGGCAAGATAATTCCGGAAATACCTATGCAACCAAATGGTTCAGAATCGGAGACTCCCCTTCAACCATTGAAGTACGCTGGAATTCCACCATTGGCCAGTTCCGATCTGGTGGTACATTTAGTGGGTTTTCTATATTGATTAACGGCACCCTGAAGGAAAACATTATTGGTATTCTAAATAATCAAATCAAAATCGATGAGGTATACTTTGGTGCCCAGGTAGCGAGCCCTAACCTTGGGACTTCTGGAGAATTTTATTTGGATGATTTTTCTTTACAGGGACCGTCCTATCTTCGGTCAAATCAATAACATGCCACGCAAGACCCTTATCCTAAAATGATGATTTAATCTCGGGAAAAAAATATAGCATATTTTATATAACAACTGTAAATCGAGATACAATAATTACACAAAAGCTCAATAAACCGGATTGATTACTTTACCAATTTCTTTCAGAACTTAAGATTTTTTATCATTCTTAAAACAGGAACGGGGTTTTGGCTGAAATGAGATCAAATAATACTGGGGATAAATCCCGCCTAAATAGGTCCCACAAAATAACAGGCAGGGACATAAAAACTCATTCCACCCCTGGTGAAACATTTGCCTTTTTGCTGCCTCTCGAAAGATCCGATAAAACCGCAGGCACATATTCTCTTGGATTAAAACAATTAATCAATGTGCCAAGCAAATTAGTTATCTTCATCATCCCCCTTAGAGATAAAACGGAAAAAATTCTCACAACTGGTAGCAAGATCCTGGATATAGAAAAAATCAAAACCCCAGCGGGTAACTTGGAAATTGATCGACAACTTACTATCCGCCTGGCTGAAAAGTTTGAACTTGAACAAACCCAAAATGAAAACCATCTGTTCGCAAGTATGCGCCTTATTTATAAGGAATTAGCCGCCTCTGCCCCAGAGAAAAAAATCTTAACTATTATGTTGGGCAGCACCGAATTAGAAAAAGCCTCAATTCTTGGAGAATTTCTCGCGACTGATATTACCGAATCCCAACCGGTCATCGTTGCCTTAGGTTCTTTAGATAGCCAGGGTTTAACTGAACTTGAATATTGTGATGCAGACCTCTTTTTAAATTATTCGCAAGGGTTTTTAGATAATAACCCTAAAACCGACAACTGCTTTGCCCCCATCCTCTCTGCTTTGGTATATTCAAATCTTAAAGGTGGCTACAACATCACCCCCATCAGCCCTATTCCCAATTTATTTGGTATTGATACGATATCGAACAACTTAACTGCTGCTAAACTTTGGAAATACCAGCCTCCTGAACTGAAGACCGATCAAAAAACCAATCTAATGCGTCTTGGTTATGAGGCCATCCGTGAATATCTAACCACTCAAAAAATTCCCAAAATAACCATTGCTGATCCGGCTTTGGAACAGGAATCTGGTGTCTTTATTACGATAAGGCAAAATTCAAATCTACGAGGATGTATTGGCACTCTGACTGCAGATTCGCCCCTATATCTTGCAGTGCAAAACATGGCCATCGCAGCCGCAACATCAGATCCGCGTTTTTATCCACTAAACCTGGAGGACCTTCCTCAAATATCAATAAAGGTGGCCATATTATCCCCACTCCAGAGAATGGGCATTGACCAAATTGAGATTGGCAAACACGGATTATTGATTATTCATCAAGGACGACGAGGAGTTTTATTACCAGAAGTCCCTGTCGATCGTGGTTGGGATAAAGTGGAATTTTTGACTCATCTCTGCATAAAAGCGGGGCTTGATCCGCAATCTATAAAAAACAACCCAAAACTATATGGTTTCACAACAATAGAATTTGAGAGCAGTTACAAGGATATTTTTAAGGAATAACCAGTGCATAAAATATCAATGCTTTTCTAAGGATATTCGGACAACTTTCTTGGTAGTATCCTTTTCCTTAATATTGTCCGAGATTCGGTATCCTGGCACCCAGATCAGCTTATTCTTAATAAATACCAAAGGCCAATTTTTCCTCGCCCGACGCGGTAATTTTACATTGACCATAAAATCAGATACTTTAAGTGAATCCCCATGCATACCCAACGGGTCAAATTTGTCTCCAGCCTGACGCGTTCTAATGAGTAAATTGGTCCCAATATCAGTAATGTCCAAATATGCGGCAAATAAATTTTTATTCCCCAAAATCTCCTTTTTAATTTCAGGGGTGATATCAAGGATCTTGGCCTCAACCTCCCACCCACCGAACAACTTCGTTTTCCCTGGAACCTCTAAATTAAGCGGCAATCCATCAACTAATTGAGGCCACTCTTCTCTAACCGTATTCGCATCCCATTCTGAAACCATAAATCTATCCTCTTCAATTTGTAAATACAAACCTGCAATCAGGTCTGTCTGACTCGATCGAGGAGGAGACGAAATTGACAATATTGCATAGTCGATTATTTCGAACCCGATATCTCTTAGACCTGGACGAAGCAAAGCAATAGATTTACGAAGGATCCGGCGTTGTAACCCTAGAGATATTGATTTGAAAACTTTAAGATCAAGTGCTACATGATCATCGCTTTGTTCTAAAATAAGGGTGTCCCAAACATCATCAACAAGGCCTTCAACTAAATCACGATCTGCCGAAAGCGTATCGCTCATTTTCCAAAATAGCTCTTTAAAGTTTGGGTTGTATTCTTCAAGGGTAGGGATAAGGTGATGCCGAAGCCGATTACGAAAATAAGTGGTATCTTGGTTGCTTCGATCATATCGCGGTTCAAGCTGATGATTATTGCAGTAGTTTTCTACCTCTTCTCGCCAAACCTTAAGCAGCGGCCGTACCAATGGGATCTCTTGCGACCATTTTGTCATTGATCGATATTTCAATCCAACTAAACCATCTAATCCAGCGCCCCTTAACAGATGCATAAGCACGGTTTCGACCTGATCATCTGCGTTATGCCCAACAACAACTGCAGAAACATTTTCCTTTATGGCTTGATCAAATAAAAATTGATATCGCAGTTCGCGGGCTGCCTCCTCGATCGAGAG
>JARROY010000206.1:0-16330 GCA_037383445.1 Anaerolineales bacterium
AATCCTCGATAATTGCCTTCCGGATGTTAAAAAGTCCCGCAAAATGCGGGACTTTTAGATCTCGTGGCAGCCAAACCTTGACTTCAGATTTAGGGAACTGCAAGACACGTTTTATCACAGATACTGTATGCAGTTTTTCCTATTTTAGACTACAAAATGTCTTATCACTTCACCGTAAAGGCGACATGCATCCCATGTTGATAGTGCATTTCATCCGAATCGATGTTGCAAAGCAATACGTAATTGCCTGGTTCAAGTGTAACGGTTAAATCCGTGGTCATTCCGGGCTCTACGTCTTCAACCTCATCAACTACAGTCAGACCGCCCCCTTCTTCATCCACAATGCCTTCGCTAGTAAGCGGCAGCTGGTCTTGTGCCAAATCTGTTTTGAAGATCACAAACTCATGGGTTAAATCCGTCGCATCATTATGGACATTAAAAGTAACCTCACCGGCGCTAACAGAGCTTTTGGATAGGGTGATGCTATATGTATTCAAACCTACATCTATTGTGGAAGAACCACATGCAGTTAGAACTGACACCGATAATAAAGCAAGAACAAGATATGGGACTAATTTTTTTATATTCATTCCATTCTCCTTTTGATATTTCCTTGGATCGATTTCACCAAAATAATTATGTCATATTTTGTCAAAATTATCCTTATTATGGGTATCGACTAACCTAATCATTACTTAAGTATTTCTGGTTATGGGTATATAACGCAATTGACCGTTAGAACATTAATTAAATTGACCAACGAGTACGGGAGAAAAAGCATATCCACCTCAAGTTCGTTGAGAATGGAATTAATTTCCGACCAAGTCATTTTTACAACAGGAATCCACTGGGTAGATATCCCAAACGATTTTGCTTTTAGCTGATTCCCGATTACAAACCCAGTCAGCGGTTTCTTGATTCTGCGAGATAAGGATTTGGAATAGCTGATCAGATTCTTACTTTGATCAGGATCATCAACCAGCACGCCCATTTTCCGAATTTCTGATTCTGTAGAAATTATCCACAAAGGACAAGATACAGTATTGAGAAATTGCTTGGCTACTTTGTCATCCGGGATCAGCCCACTTGGAATAAAAAGACCGGCAATATCTTTTATGTGCTTTCTCAGTGTATTAAGGGAAAACTCCTTGATCAATTGAGTCTCAATCGAAATCCCGGCAGCATGCCCCCCGATCTTCACCTGATTTGCCCTTTGCGCCAAGAGCGATTCGTTTACTACCGAATCAATGACTAACACGTGCAGATAAGCCCCTAAACGCGCCGTGACATGAAACGCTCTGTAGGCAGCCTGCCATCCTTGTTCACTTCCATCGAGTACGAGTAAGAATCTTTGCATTGATTAAATCATCCAATGAGTAAATCTGCATTAAGTATAAAACGTGAGCCAATGCTCCGCCTTAATCCAGCTTATGATTTACCTTCGGATGATTTAAACGTTTGCTTTCGGTAGGATTAAGATGGCTACCGCGCCACCCTCTGGGTGATTATTGAGAAACAATTCGCCACCGTGAGCAAGGGTTAATTGTTGGGCAATCGACAAGCCCAAACCCATTCCTTGTTTTATGCGGCGCCCAATATCACCCTGATAAAACGGTTCGAAGAGCCGATCCGCTTCATCCGGTGAGATGCCTTCCCCTTTGTCATGCACAACCAATCGAACATGACTATCGTCAGCATTCTCGGCAGATAACAGAATGTTTTCCCCTGGTGGTGTAAATTTAATGGCGTTGTTAAGTAAATTACCAACAATTTGATTGAGGCGTTTTTCGTCAGCATAAATTGGTGGCAAGTCTTTTTCAACTTTCACCTCTAGATTAAGACCCCGCGAATCTGCAAGATACCAGAAACGGTTGGCGATGCCTTGCAAAAAAGGTTCAACGTGAAGGATGACCCGTTTAAGTTCAATGGGCACTGTTTTTGGTTGTGCAGCGAGAGTAACATCCTCAATCAGACCGTCGAGACGTTGAATGGTCTGCTCCATGGTAACTAGTAAATCATCAGCCAATTCAGGTTCCTGGATAGCACCCTTACGTAAACTTTCAATGCCTAACTGCAATCCTGCTAAAGGACGGGCCAGTTCGTGGGCGACATTCGATAATAACGTTTGACGCATTTTTGTTTGTTCCTGAAGTTTTTCAGTCATTAAATTCAGGTAACTGGCCAGATTGCGTAGTTCGGTGGGTCCTTCTTCGGGTATGTGTATATGGTATTGACCTCTGGCTACCTTTGAAGCCAATCCCTGAGCGCGTGAGAAGGATTGAGTAAAATACTTGGTAAGAAAGTAGCTAACCCCCACACCTAACAAACCAGCACCTAAAATTGCTCCTGTGAGCAGCCAGCGTGAATTTACAAAATAGGAATCCAAATCGGCGAGCGGCAAAAGCAAGCATACTGATCCAATAAATATATTTTGAGGGTCAAATACTGGTGCAGAGGCATACAATAAGGTCGAATCAGTGTCTGAATTGATCAAAGAAGACTCAACATCCTTATAGCCTGATTTATCAGCATAGACCTGCTGGAATAGGTTCCTTTGACGTGATCCAACCGTACCGGGTTTTAATTCATAAAGATTCCCCGAAGTATCGATATAAACTGCGAGCAAATTTTTTTCTTGGTAAACCAAGGGGAATTCAGATGTGTCTAATTTGATCTCGTTATATTCGGCGAACTCATGAGAAACAAAGGTGGCTAACATAGAGACACGCTCGCGCATCATCTTTTGAAGCTCTCGGGTCATGATCTGATATTCGTTATGTGACCAAACCAGGCCAATTAACCCCAATGATAAAATTAATAGAAGACCATGGCTGAGACCTAAAAACGTGCGAATACTAATGTTTCTCTTCACGGAACGAACTTGTACCCGACTCCCCGCAAAGTGAGAATATGTTTGGGATTGGAGGGATCTTTTTCGATTTTCATTCTCAGACTGCGGATTTGAACATAAAGTACCTGTGGTTCACCGACAAATTCTACCCCCCATACCCCTTCAACCAATTCATCACTGGTAAACGCACGTTCAGGATACAACATGAACATATGTAATAAATCAAACTCGCGCGGGGCGAGTTTAAGCACTTCATCATTCTTTAAAGCCAGGTGCGTAACAGGATTTAATTCAAACTCGCCCACAATGACGGGAGTTTTTTGTGGTGTTGGTTCAAAAATAGGTTTTGAAAATCGCCTCAGAACCGCACGCAAATGGGCCAACAGGAGATCTGCACTGAAAGGTTTGGTGATGTAATCATCTGCGCCTATCTCTAGACCAATAATCTCATCTAGTTCTCGGCGGCGGGCCGTAAGGAAAATAACGGGCAGGTCGCGCTGTGCTTTCAGCATTTTGCATAAATCAAGGCCATTCTCATCTGGCAGTCCAATATCCAGAATGGCTACATTAAAAATATTGCGACCAGCCAATTCAAGCGCTGTTTTTGCGGTACTGGCGGTTGAAACCTGATACCCGGCTTGTTCAAGATTGAATTTAAGCCCCTTACAAATAAGCGGGTCATCATCGACCACTAAAACATGGGGGTTTGCCATGACAATAAGTGTACCTCTCCTAATCCTTTGAAACAAGTATACCCTAAGAAAGGTTTTCTTCTTTATTTACGGCGTCGGCTTGACCAATTGGTTAAATGCGATTTCCTCATCCATGTTTAGTGTACTGAACTTTCACCCGGGTGCTTACACGCTCTTCTTATCTGTTAACAGGCTTTATCCACGTTTTTCTTATCTGTTAACAGGCTTTATCTCCCTCAACTTTACTCTAAAGTGGACGGGTTTTCGATCTTTGTATGCGACTTGAAATTAAATTAACGGAACACTACAGTAATTAGATGATTTGCGGCATAACAACCATAATAACTAAGATCAGCGGTATAGAAAGCACACAACCAGCTATGAACAGATAGCTGAAAATCTTTGAATCTGATTTTAAGTGCATAAAATAGAGCAATACCAAAATGGCTTTCGTCACGGATATGATTGCTAAAGTTGGAAATTTTATTGCCTCTTGCTGAATATAGCTAACCAGAGTTTCAATCAAGGTAAAAACAGCCAGGGCTATAAATACGAACAAGTAGTTAGGTCTTTTCTTGGTTTCCATTTCTATCTCCCTAGACCAAATAAATCACCGTGAACAATACAATCCATACGATGTCCACGAAGTGCCAATACAAGCCGAAGTTTTCGACCCTTCGGTTATTATCCCGTGTGAAGGGTCTGCGTTTGTGGCTTACTAATAAATAGATCAACCACAGAATCCCGATAAATACATGAGTCCCGTGGATTCCGGTCACAGTGAAAAAAGGGGTGCCAAATGAACTTTTCAGAGTCATCCCTTCATTGAATAATGTGATCCATTCAAATGCCTGCCCCCCCAGAAATAATAAGCCTAGCACCATCACAATGATCAGATTGGTTTGCAACCCTTTACGGTCATCTTTGATATTGATCGCTTCTAACACTCTTACCACGAAATAACTGCTGGTCACCAAGACGAATGTATTGGCTGCAATAATTGGGATGCTCAGGAGTGAACGGAATTGAGTTTCATAATTGGATATTGTCAATCGAGAAAAAACAAATACCAGAATTAGTGAAACAAAAAAGACCACCTCACCACCCAAAAAGAGCCACATCGCCAGTTTTGTGTTCTCATGTTGGGCTAACGGGGCAACATTTGTACGCTGTTCATTCATGGGTTTCTTCCTTTTCTTCAGCCCTATTTTCAAAGGTCCAACCAGCAAGTGCCACCAGCAAAACGACCAGACCGACCAGGCTAACCCAAATACTTGATACTACTCCGCTAACCATTAACACTAAACCAAAAGCTAACGTAATTGGCCAGTAACTTGGTGATGGCAAGTGAATTTTGTTGTGTTCATTCATTTTATTCTCCCGCTTCTTTAATTTGATTGATTTTGAGTCTAACAGGGAAGACACTATTGTCGGATACACGCTGATTTATTTCTGTCATAGGACGAAAAATCCACCGGAAAAATGTAAACCCTAAAGCCGCTAGCAAGATAATATGCGTCGGCAGCCACATGATCAGGCCCCCGAGATGTTGGTCTTGAAGAGCCGTTAAGCCAAAGATATGTGGCGTGTTTACATAGAATGGATAAAATGGCTGATTTGAAAAGGTCAGCAAAGCCGCTAATCCTGTGCACGGAATGGCAAGCAGGAAAAGATACAAAAGACGTATGGGAGGATCAGGTTTTGGAATAGAGGAGGAATCGGCACCTGCGACCGGCCACCAACCGATTATCGCTGCTCCGATAAACGTTAGATGTTCAAAAATATGCATCCCCTCACTTTTAAAGGCCAGTTCATAAAACATTGGAATGTGCCAGATCCACAATGTCATCACAAAAATCCCAAACGCAAACGGGGGTTTTACGATCCGCTTCACCAGATTGATTGCAAATTTCGGAATAACCATATCTATCATCCAATTGGGGGTGCCAATCAACCATAATGGAGCAGTGAAAAACATCAACATGATATGCTGAACCATATGGGCACTAAAAAGATATTCATCACCAAGTTCATCAAGAGGCGAAACCAATGCCAACAAGCCGATCAAGGTTCCGACATGAAATGCGACTTGATAAGAGAGTGGTATCGCTTTCCCGCGCCGAATCGCGTAGATATACAGCAACGTCCATAAACTAAAGCCAATCACCACGCTGGGATACCATGTCCAGCTCATTTTTAATAGTTCGTTCATAGAAGATATAAGGCTGCGAATAATACCAACCAGACCGCTGTGACGTAATACCAAAACCAATTACCCAACTCTACAGCTTCATGATGGTCCGTGGTGAAATCATTCAGATAAGCACGAATAAGATTAAGCACTAGAAAAACGATCCCGGCAAGAACATGCACGGCATGAAAACCGATCAGGGTGAAAAAAACACCGCCAAAAGCCTGGTCATCTATCTGGAGGCCTGCATGGTTGAATTCATAGATCTGCCCTGCAACAAATACCACACCCAAGATCACCGTGATCAGCAATCCATTTTGCAAGGCGGAGGGATTACTTTGACGGACAGAATGAAGCGCCCGCCAGGCGATATAGGTACTCAAAAGAAGCACCATTGTATTCACCAATGGGATGCTCAGACGAGCAAAGCTGTGCGAGACATTCCAATCAACCTGATTGCGCAGTGCAGCATAAGCAACCAACAAAGTCAGAAAAAATACTGATTCAGTGCCTAAGGTTACCAGCAAGGCAATCCGCCCATTGCTGGGTTTTTGCAAAAGAGGAGAAGTTGTCGTTGTATTCATGCGTCCTTTATCATTCTTTTTGTTTCCAGTCCGCCAATTCAGGATGTTTTTTATCCCAAAGTGGGCGGCGGCTACGGACAGAGGGAATTTCCGCAAAGTTGTAAACTGGTGGAGGAGAAGAAGTGGTCCATTCGAGAGTGAAACCGTCCCATGGGTCTTCTTCGTTGGTCGGCTTCTTTATCATGGTGAGGATATAGTTGACCAAGAAAACTAAAATACTCACCGCAACTAATAATGCGCCGATCGTTTCAATATAGTTCCAGATTCCCCACCCACGTCCTTCGCCATAGGTGTAAACTCGGCGCGGCATACCTTCAAGTCCCAGGATATGCATTGGCATAAAGACCATGTTCATACCAATGAACATGAGCCAAAAATGCCATTTCCCCAATTTTTCGTTGAGCAAACGCCCAAACATTTTAGGAAACCAAAAGTAGATGCCGGAGAATAGGGCGAAAATCGCACCCCCGAACAACACGTAATGAATGTGCGCGACAACATAGTAGCTGTCTGTGAGCTGCCAATCGACGGGTACGACAGCAAGATGAATACCGTTCAAACCACCAATTAAGAACAGGGCTACAAAACCAATTGAGAACAGCATCGGCGAGGTGAAGCGCAGCTTTCCTTTCCACATGGTGCCCAGCCAAGCAAAGATCTTCACCCCCGTAGGGACGCCGATCAAAAAACTTTCTGCGGCAAAAAACAGCAGCGACGTGGTTGGCAACCCTGTCGCAAACATATGATGCGCCCAGACAGTAAAACCTAAAAAGCCAATTGCGATAGCCGAGAATACGACTGCGTTGTATCCAAACAACGGTTTGCTGGAAAAAACCGGGATGACCATCGAGACAATGCCCATCGCTGGCAAAATTAAGATATATACCTCGGGATGTCCAAAGAACCAAAACAAATGCTGCCAGAGCAAAGCCGTCCCCCCTTCAGCGACGTTATAAAAATGTGATCCCAATTGACGGTCAAGCAGTAAAAGCAACACAGCTGTTGTGAGTGACGGCAATGAAAAAACCGCCAGAAAGGAAGTGACAAAAGTCGTCCAAACAAATAGCGGCATATCCGTTAATGTCATACCTGGTGCACGCAGTTGGATGATGGTAACAATAAAGTTGATCGAACCGATGGTGGTGGCCAGCCCTAAGAGGAGAATACCTAAAACCCAGAAATCCATTCCATTCGTAGGAGAGAATGCTTTTTCAGTCAAAGGAGCATATCTAAACCACCCATCATTCGGTGCACCCCCAAAAAAGAAACTACTGTACATGAAAATTCCCCCAAACAGATATGTCCAGTAGCTCAGCGCATTCAGCTTTGGAAAGGCCATATCACGTGCCCCAAGCATTAATGGAACAAAGTAATTGCCAAACCCCACAGAAAGAGGCATCACAACCAAGAAGATCATGGTGGTTCCATGCATCGTGAAAACCTGGTTATAGACATCGGCGCTCAGAAAAGTATTCTCTGGCTTCGCAAGTTGAATCCGCATCAGCAGTGCCTCAAGACCCCCCACCAGGAAAAAGATAAATTATTTAAGCTTCAAAAGATACGCCATCAGGTTTTCAATTTCCTGGGGTGTTAGGGTAATTTCCATATCATTTTGTGGTTTCATTGCTTGGGTATCTGTTAGCCAACTGTGCAGATTTTCTTCAGTCAGCTCAAAGGAACCTCCGGCAAAGGTGGTTCGTGAAAACAGGTGGGCTAAATTGGGGCCAACTTTATCGGTGTTAAATTCACCCGGATCTATTGAATGGCAGGTACTACACGTACCAGTGATTACCTTGTATCCTGCCTGCTCGGCTTCAGTTTGAGGCTGGTAGGCTTCACTTTGTTGGTTTTTTACCCAGGCATCGAAATCTTCTTGTGAATCAACAATTACCTTGAACCACATCAGAGCGTGCTGAGTACCACAAAACTCAGCACATTGACCAAGGTATTCGCCTACCTGTTCTCCCGTTAACCACATCTTGTTATCTTGTCCCGGGACAACATCCATCTTGCCAGAAAGCTGTGGGACCCAAAAACTGTGGATCACATCGACGGATGCGAGATTAATTTGTACAGTTGTCCCAACCGGGATGTGCAATTCATTTGCGGTTGCAATCCCCAAATCGGGATAGTCAAATTCCCACCACCAGCGGTGTCCAACCACACGAAGATTAAGGTCGTCCTTGGAACTCAACGGGGCGGCAACTGCTTTTATGGTTTGTACTGTCATAATAAATAATGCAATTACCAATAAGATAGGGATGCCTGTCCAAATAATTTCGAGACGTGTGTTGCCATGTATTTGAGCTGGCAATTGTTCATCCTGTGACCGCTTTCTGTCTCGAATAAGAATGACTAATAAAGCCCCCTCTACTAAAACAAAGACAACAATGGCCATATATAGAATGGTCTTGTACAAATTAGCTTCAGAATTCGAGATTGGAGAGGATGGATTAAGAAAAGAGGGCGATGCCTGACAACTGCTTAAAATCAAGGCCGTCCCAACCAAAATGCTAAATTTGCGGAACATACTTTTGGTACTCCTGAGCTCTGAATTTATATTGCCTATTTTTGTCTTAATTGTAAGAAATTTATGCAAAAATAACCTTATCAGGTGATACTTTCTAATTAAGGGTCAGTTAAGTTCGGTTGAAAAATAATTTAAGGCGGACATACTTAAAACTATTAGATTCCCGTATTTCCAACACTATACCGTTTTAATTTTTTACGAAAAATGATCTCATGCTCAGGTAATTTATCCCCTAACCAGACGACGAATCCAATTCTTTCAGATCGATCGCCGCTAATTATGCGTTGATAACCTGGGATTTTGCTAACTCAACAAGTTCAAACGGACTTACCCCCTGGTGTTATTCCAACTCTTTGAACAGCTCCAATGATGTTAACCAAACGCCTACCAAGGTACTTTTGAATCGCCCAACCCATGTCCTATAACGACCTGATCATGAGAATCCTGCAAAGCCAAATCAATTTCTCTTTTAGAAAAAAATAACGCTCGGTAGTTAGGGATTTTCCTTTGGTTCCAATTCCCTTATGCCTGGCTTTCTGCCAATTGCATTTCAACCTGCTCTTCCAAAGACAGCCGACTGCTGGCCTGTCTGTGCAGCATGTAATATCCTGATGCGGCGATAGACCCAACGATCAGGCAGGCATACCAAAGCCAGTGCGGTTCCGAATTATCCAAAATCAAACCAGCCAGCAAAGGGGCGATCATGTTGGGAACTGCCCAACTAAATCCACCGATCGCCATGTAACGTCCCCGCATATCCTCCGGGGCAAATTTGGCCACCAGCGTAGACCATACCGGCGAGACGATCATCTCTCCAATCGTGAGAATGATCATCCCCAGAACAAACACCCACACGCTAAGCCCAAAGCCAAATATGCCAAAAACGATGGCGTACAAAGCCGTCCCCAGCGTCATCATCAACATCGGTGGGCGGTTTGAAATGCGGCGGGTGAACCAGAACTGCAGGAATACCACCATGGCAGCATTCATGCTCAAAATGTACCCAAAATATTTTACAGGCAGGCTGGCAATATCGCGCATGTAGACAGATAAACTGGTGTTCATCTGCAGGTATACTGCCGTACTTAATGCACCTACCCCGATAAAAATCATAAAGGCCACGTCTTTGAAGACCTTCCTATAGCCTCCCACACTCTCGGCAAACGTTTCTTCCGGTTCACCTATTTCTTTTTGCGGTTTGGTTTCTGGAATGGCCAACCACACGATCAACCCGGTGATCACGCTGCTGACTGCATCAATTATAAAGAGCCAGTTATAGGATTGTTCCGCCAAAAAACCGCCGATCAGTGGGCCAAAAGTAACCGAAAGATTGAACGTCACCCTGAAAATGCCAAACCCTTCTGTGCGTTTTTCTTCCGGCAGCAAATCAGCGATCATCGCCTGGCTGGCCGGACCGCCGAGGTTTCCCAATAAACCGATAAAAGCGCCAACCAGATAGAGCTGGGGTAAATTGTCGATGAAGATCAAAGACAGACTGCTCAACCCGCTGATGATAAGACCGTAAAGCATCATTGTTTTGCGGCCAAACTTGTCGGTCATCGCGCCGCCCAGAAAGCTGCCGAATAGCCCTGTAATGGTCAAGACAGCAAACAGGTAGCCGACTTCTGTCATCCCAACATTAAACCGGGCGGTGATAAAGAGGGCAAAGAAGGGGAAGATCAACGCTCCACCGAGCCGGTCAATAAACACCCCCAGCATCAAGGTCCAAAAACTTTTGGGAAATTCATTGTAAGTTTTTCGTATATTTGTAATCATTATTTTTCCTGATGGATGCCCTGGTAATAAAGGTCACATATCTACAAACGTACAATCATTCGGTATTGTTTCATCTTATTATTCCGAATTCTGGTGCGATACCTCAGCAATCAATCGACACAAAAAAATCCACTTCTCAGTGAGCTTCCTCGACCTCCATAAAGAGGCAACGTGATGCTCCAAATCACCCAACCTGACAACAACTGGTTCCGCCGACTTATTTTTTCCGACTAGGCGGCAGGAACAAAAACATTTATATTCTCAGGTAGCTTTTAATGGTGTCGAAGGTATTCCCAATTCGCTCTTTGTCCAGACGATAACATTTGGCACTTTCTATACGTCGGGCTGTCAGGTAGCCAATCGCAGTCAATTGAGTTAAGTGGCGTGACGCTGCGGATTGACTCAAATCAAGAGCATCGATAATCTCAGTTGAGCAGGCTTCGCCTTCGTTCGAGATGTATTTTAATATTTGCAAACGAGTTTCATCTGCTAAAGCATTCAAACGAACATAAATATCCGCCAGGCTCAATTCCGGCACATAAGTTGAGACAGTATCAGGTAAGCCGGCTCGGAAAATAAACCCTTGATAGTTATCTAAAGAAAATTTTCCAAAATATGGACCAACATGGAGGGAAGGGACAAAAATTAGACCCTCGGCTTTATTACATTTGGTTTCCCAATGTTCATCAGCCACAGCTTGGCCCAACACAAATTTAGCTGCCTCGTAATTATCCATCTGGTTTAAATCGACGTTTCTGAAGGCTTCGACAGCTTTCTGCAAAGTTGGCAGAACTCGCTCCCATTCCTGTTTAAGATACTTGTCCCAATAGGTTTGTAAATGGGTGACAATTAACTCCTGCATTGCAGGTGGATCGATAATATAGCTATATGCCCAGCGCTCCAATTCCTCGTCAATATGGGCATCATCGTATCTTTGTCGCAAAAAAGCAATATAACTATCCTCACTGGTTAGCGCTGCTTTTGCATCCAGGATATCCGTTACTCCACTCTTTACAGGCAATTCAGAATAAACTTGAAGCAATTTATTCCGCAGGTCTTCTGGATCCATTGTCGCCAGGTGGTTTAAGTAGGCCGGGAAACTGTCCCAGGCTCTTGTGGGCATGATGGCGAAATAAAATCCGACCATGACCCAATAATGCTTTTTCATCTCCTCCGGAGAAAGCTTATTAGCCGTGTCAACCACCCACTCAGAAAGACCAGATAGTTTTTCCGCTTCTGTAAGCAACAACAGGCTATGAATTGCATTTTGGGCAGGTGCAAGGGCGACCTGGATGCGGGGCTTTACACGTGTTTCGATAAAGCTTTCAAATGGTGTTGGCATATTTCTCTCCTAGATGCAGTTAATTGATTATTTAATGGGCTTGACCAGCATTTCGTGTTTTTCACACGGTTCTGGATAATTGTAATAAGTCTTAATTTTGGCGCCCCAATTCTCAAGCAACGCGCCCATCTGACCCAGCGTATAATTAATCCTGAGAGTCAATCGCTTTTGCTTGAATTGAGCATGCAAATTGTGTTCCTCAGCATCTCGCATTCGATCTTTGCGGTATTCCTCAGCGGCCAGTTCATCAAATATATTAAACATGATTTTTTTCCTTTCGAACCCAATTCTAGTTGATTTTCACCATTATCCGATTATTCATAAAATCGGGTTATGCACATATAATAGCATTAACCCACCCCCAAATCAACTAGAATTGGGTTCGAAAGGAAAAAAATCATGTTTAATATATTTGATGCCCTCACCACGAAAACCCCAAAAAGCACCTCCACAGAAAAGAGGATCGAGATTGTCTTCAGGCGTTGAGAGAAGAGATTACAATCTCTGAAATGGGACAGGATAGCAACTAAAATAAAAACCATTTTATGAATATAATTTGAAGAGAATATTAAGCCGCAGCAACACACAATTCGTATGGTTTGATAAGCAGCACACCCGATGGCACCAATTATTACAATTTCCTTAACGTCATTCTTTCTATGCAGCAATCATAAATACGCCATGTTATACTCATAAAACTATTCCTTGATTCATAATTCGTAAATCCTCTACAATACCATCGTCATCTCGTATGTGAGCCATAATAGAATCTCATGAACAATTGGGCTAACCTATCCAGGGCAAATGCACAGGAAGCGGCAGAGATGCAGAAGCGATCACACAGAGCGAGTATACAAACCGGGCACAAGAACCCGGCTCGAGTCTGGAAGCGGATCAATTCTACGCCGGCCTCATCTATTTGATTGTCATCGGAAAAAGGCGACTTTTATCTATTATGGTGAGTGATCGAAAGTTATAGATCTTTATGAGTTCATTCGTTTGAATTAGTTAGGAGGAAACTTGGGATATTCAGTCGGAATTGGGTTGACCAACGATTGCAACTTGAATTGTGCGCATTGTTACCGCGATACCCAAACAATCAATTATATAAGCTTGGATCAGGTAAAAAAGATTTGCGACTCCATTCCTGTGGATGCAATTGGGATGGGTACGGGTGAAAATATTCTCAACCCAGAGTTTATTGAAATCGCCAGTTATCTTAACCAAATTGGTGTCAAACTGAGTATTGCTTCAAATGGACACAGCCTGACAACAGCACCAGAACACATTCTGAAAATGTTCAGCGATGTTGAACTCTCGATAGACTTCCCAACAGAAAATGAGCAAGATACTTTTCGCGGCCTGGGAATTGGGCACTGGTGCATGAAGCAATCGAACGTTGCCAGAATCTGGGAATCGAGGTCTCAATCTTATCCACTTTGATGTGCACCAATTTCGATAAGATGGATCAAATGGTGACTTTGGCGCGTTTGAATGGTTGCAACCTGCGTGTCAATGCTTATCAGGCTGTAAAAACAGATTTCTTTCGATTGAGTTACGATCAATTTTGGGAAGGTTACACGCGTCTTTTCTCAACCGGCATGGTGGTCTCTTGCAGCGAACCAGTGGTTAGAGCGGTGATGGGGTTAGATGATGTTCGATCTCCATGTGGCCGGCAGAGCATCCGCATTAATCCTCGCGGACAAATTATCCCTTGTGTCTATTGGCCAGTTTTGGATAAAGACCGCCTCGGTATCGAAGACTTATCTGCTCTGGGGAACCAGGTATTTGATGAAAGCCACTTTTTGAATGCTCGATCTGATCCACCTGAGGCCACAGACTGTCCCTGCCGGGGTGGGTGTGCCAGCCGACGGGCACTCAACCATGAATTAAATACTCATGATGAGTACTGCCCATGGGTCAAGGGTGATTCGATAAACCTTGAATGGAAATCCGCCCCAGCAAAAGATTTGATGCGGAGCGGAAATGTATGCACGACTGTCGTTGTTTAGTTATATACTGGTCATCAACGGGTTATCTATTGGTATAACAACAACTCTTTTTGTAAAGTCAGGAGGAAGACATGATTACCCTATTCGATTCAAATACATCCGGTTTTGATACCAAGCTATACAAGGTTTGTATCGTCATTGCTCGACTTTTGTTGGCTTATTTTTTCTTTACTCAACTCTTCTGGAAGTTACCTCCCCGTTTTGGCTGTGGTTCTGATTTCGCATTTCCAATACCTGCTGAACAGAACTATTATGACAGCAATGGCAGCAGTGGGTTATGTTACTGGATGGGCCTGGAGTCAATCTACGCCTCCCAACCACGGGAAGTTTTAGTAGCGGATATGAGCTATGCAAAATTACCAAAGATCGCTGTCAATATCACACCTCTGGCTAAGATCAATGGATATCTTCTTGATAATCTTTTCATCCCAAATATTCAGGTATTTGGTTGGTTGGTATGGCTGTTTGAATTTTGGGCTTTCTTTTCACTGCTTTTAGGGCTGTTCACACGTTTGGGTTCATTAGCCGCACTTGGAATATTAACCGAACTCTATATTGGTCTGGCCAATGTCCCACGACCATTTGAGTGGGAGTGGACCTACGGTGCGCTGGTTGCCTTTTCCATTGCCATGTTAGGATCTGCGGCAGGGCGCACTTTTGGGGTGGATGCTTGGTTGCGCAAGAAGCTGGCTGGCCCAGCAGAACGCGGCAACAAGTGGGCTAAAATTGGACTTTATCTTTCATAGCGGATGACGAAGAGCAACACGCTACTTGTGGTGGCAAAGCAGCCGGCCCCAGGACAAACCAAAACCCGTCTTTGTCCACCACTGACCTATGAACAGGCAGCGACGTTATATGATTGCTTCTTGCGTGATACTTTACAAATTATGCGCCAAGTCCCAAATGTGCAGCGTGGATTAGTGTATCTGCCTAACGATGCTCGAGAGTATTTCCATAAACTTGCTCCCGATATGGAACTAACCTGCCAGCGCGGGATGACGTTAGGAGAGCGTCTGGATAACTTGTTGACCGACTCATTACATAACGGTTCTCAGCGCGTGGTGGTCATAAACAGCGACAGCCCCACACTACCAGCGGCTTATCTTTCCCAGGCTTTTGACGATCTGGCGAAAGCGGATGTTGTTTTGGGCCCAACTCAAGATGGTGGTTACTATCTAATAGGGATAAAACAGCCCCAACCCGATTTACTCCATAAAGTGCAGATGAGCACCCCGCACGTCTTGGCCGACACTCTGGCATTGGCTGAATCCAGTGGATTGACAGTCTCTCTGCTGCCAACCTGGTATGACGTGGATACAATTGAGGACCTGGTTAAACTTGATAATGAGATTGCAGATATAAATGCAAAAGGAAAAGCCCCAGCTACTCAGCGCTGGTTATCCAAGACCAATTGGCGCAACCAACAGGCTGATTTATCGCGAATTTCGCTGATTATCCCCGCGCTAAACGAAGCCGATTGTCTTGCTCGATTATTGGATGAAGTGCCTGTTGATCTGATCCATCAAGTGATCGTGGTGGATAATGGCTCGACGGACAACACGGGCGAAGTCGCCCAGAAAGCGGGTGCATTTGTGGTTGTGGAACCGAGGCGCGGGTATGGATTTGCTTGTGCTGCTGGCGTCGCGGCAGCCGAAGGAGATGTGCTGGTTTTCATGGACGGCGATGGCAGTTTTGTGCCGGCTGAACTGTCGGACCTTCTCAAACCCATTGCACAGGATAAAGCTGAATTAGTGCTGGGTTCACGCACATTAAATGGATCACATCAAGAGGTTATGCCCCTCCACCAACGTGTTGGAAATCGTCTCTTCGCCTGGTTGTTACGAAAGCGTTATGGTTTGAACCTGACGGATCTCGGACCTTTTCGGGCTGTAAAGCGCGAGGTAGTATTGCAGCTAAATATGCAGGAATTCACTTATGGTTGGCCCCTAGAGATGATGATAAAATCAGCGCGCCATCAAATGCGCATCCTTGAAGTACCTGTCACCTATCGCCCACGATTTGCTGGGCAATCGAAGGTAAGCGGTTCGCTGCGTGGTTCCATTCTCGCGGCATATCGCTTTTTTCGAGTAATGCTTCGCTATGGATTATAAATACCATGTTTAATATTCCAAAAAATTCTCGCTCTCGCTTGACGAAAGATTTACCTACCCAGGTTTATATTGAGGTCACCAATTATTGCAACTCATTATGCGCGTCCTGCCCCTTGACCTACAATCATTTTCTCCCCTACGAGCCAAAACATCATCTGGGATGGGACAAATTTCGCCAAATTGTAGATCAATTTCCGCGTTTAGACCGGGTTGTCCTGCATGGGATTGGGGAGCCTTTGCT
>JARROY010000207.1:0-4710 GCA_037383445.1 Anaerolineales bacterium
GCCCGTCTGCCAGATCAGACTGTGGGTCAGCATGTACACCGAGGTCTCCGGGAGCGCACATCAGGAACAGGGGTGCGATGTGCCCCAAAGCAAATGCCAGCCCGGAAAGCCCACTGCGCACCCGCACCACAGCTTCAGCCCGCCGGTGGCAGGCCGGGCACAGGGTGACCAGGTTTTCCAGCCGGTTGGCATCCAAAAAATCATCAAACGCCCGGAATGGGATTTTATGATGTACATCATGCGAGCGGCCATCTTCTACCGCTCCGCAGTTCTGGCAGGTGTAGAGGTCGCGTTTACGGGCGGCATCGCGCTGCTGCGGCCAGTTGGGTCCATAACGGTTGGGATCACTGTTCCACAGCTTCTGGTCGCGCAGCACATTTATTGTCCCCTCATGGAGGGAAAGCCAGTAGCCGGTGGTCTGGAACTCTTTCTGCGGCATCTCCAGGACCCCAATCCCCAGCCGCTGGTGGGTGTGCCACTCGATCTTGTGATAGCCGGTTACCTGGCTGGTGATGTTCAGTTCGCCGTAAGCTTTGGCTGCCCCCTGGGCTTCTGCTTGGGCAAATATCTCCAGCAACGAGACTTGCGACTCCTGGCGCGGCTGGGTATAGTAATCGACCTCCACCGGCACCAGGTAAGCCAGCTGCTGTTCCATATCCAGCTCATCTACCAGATAGGTCTGCCCTTCGTGCATATAGACCGCCTCCGGATGCACGAACCAATCGGCGCTGGCCGAATCAACCTCACCAACTATCTTCCAGCCTTCTTCTGTTTGGGCGTGGAGGATGATACTGTTAGGAGATGCCGAACGCAGCGAGATGGCCTGCGCCGGGAAATCATCTGCCATCCAAAAGTATTTCCCCTTCGATTCGTGCACTTCATTGGACTGCTCAAGCACATGCAGAAACTCTTCGACATCTTCGGCGGGGACATCTCCAAATCCTTCCCCGGCGTGGAAGGGCAGTTCAAAGGCGGCGCAGCGGATATGCGCCAGCAGGATCAGCAGGTTGTTGGGATTGATCAGGGCTTGCTCCGGCGAACTGCCGAAGAAGAACTCCGGGTGCCGGGCCAGGAACTGGTCCAGCGGGTTGGCGGAGGTTGCCAGCACTGCCAGAGACACATCGCGTGCCCGCCCAGCCCGCCCGGCCTGCTGCCAAGCACCCGAGATCGTGCCGGGGTACCCAGCCAGTACTGCCGCATCCATCCCGCCGATATCAATCCCCAACTCCAGGGCAGGGGTTGCCACCACTGCCCGCACCTCCCCGGAGCGCAATCCAGATTCAATATCCCGGCGCTGGCGGGGCAGATTACCGCTGCGGTAGCCGCGCACCGCTTCGGGGCTGCCCGATTCCAGCCGCAGGTAATTGAGCATCACCTCGATTGCCCGGCGGCTGCGCCCGAAGACGATCGTCTGGATTTGATAGGCCAGTAAATCCGACGCCAGGCGCACGCTTTCCTGCAGCACGCTGCGGCGGATGCCCAAATCCTGGTTGACGATGGGTGGGTTATAGATCAAAAAATGCTTCGGCCCGCGCGGCGAACCATCCTCGCTGACCAAAGCCGGCCTGGTTTCGGTTAACTTCCCAGCCAGTTCCAGCGGGTTGGCGATGGTGGCGGAGGTGAGGATAAACTGGGGAGAAGCCCCGTAGAACTGCGTGATGCGCTTCAGACGGCGCATCACATTGGCGACATGCGAGCCAAACACGCCGCGGTAGGTGTGCATCTCGTCGATGACCACAACCTGCAAATTGGCGAAAAACTCGGCCCAGCGGGTGTGGTGCGGCAGGATGCCAGTGTGAAGCATATCCGGATTGGAGATGATGATGCGGGCGTTTTGGCGCACCTTTGGGCGGGCGGATTGAGTCGTGTCTCCATCGTAGGTTCCAACTGGTCTATGCAGGTTGTCCGGCAGGAAGCGGTTGAACTGCTCGAGCTCGGTCTTCTGGTCCTGCGCCAGGGCTTTGGTCGGGAAGAGGTATAAGGCGCGCCCTTCGGGTACTCTCAGCAACCGGTCCAGCACGGGCAGGTTGTACGCCAGGGTCTTACCGCTGGCCGTGCCGGTCACCAACGCAACATGCTCGCCAGCCTGGGTATACTCCCAAACGGCGGCTTGATGGCTGTACAGGCTGGGGTAGCCGCGCCGCACCAGAACCTCAGCCAGGGCAGGATGCAAGCCCTGCGGCACAGGTGCCAACTGCTCGATGCGAGCCGGCACGGTATGCCATTCAACGATATTGCCGCCAATCGTCGGCTCGGCGCGCCAGTGAGAAAGCAGGGTAGATAAAGACATGCAGGTATTATAATCTCTGTTGATCAATGGATACTTGACACTTGTGAGTTGAGTATGAGCTGTAAATTGAGAAACAGGTTGTCATGCAAGGATTAAACCATCCAACGTAACCTGATGTTACAATTAATACGAAAACCATTCAGATAACCAAATACCCGATTACCCAATTTTTGCTCACAGATCGATGACCATGCAAATTTCTGTATATACACTCGGCCTGATAGACTACCCCTCAGCAGAAGCACTGCAAAAAAAGCTGGCCCAAGAGATTGCGGCCGAACGCCACCCCCCAACTCTGCTGCTGCTGGAGCACCCCCACGTCTACACCTTTGGACGCCAGGGAAAGCAGGAAAACCTGCTCTGGTCGGCTGAAGAACTGGACAAAAGAGGCATCACACTCCACTGGACCGACCGCGGCGGAGACATCACCTACCACGGGCCGGGCCAGCTGGTCGGCTATCCGATCCTGCCGTTGGCGGACCTGGACACCCTGGGTTACCTGCGCAAACTGGAAGCAGTCATCATCCAGACCCTGGCATTCTTTGGGATCCAGGCCATTCGGGTGGAAGGACAAACCGGGGTTTGGGTTGCTGGCGGACAAGATAATCTTCCACCTGCCAAAATCGCTTCCATCGGCGTGCGGGTTGATGCCAACCGCATCACCCGGCATGGCTTTGCCCTCAATGTTGCCCCAGATATGACCTACTGGAAGGGAATGATTGCCTGCGGTCTGGAAAACCAAGCCAAGACCAGTATGGCCAATTTAATGCCAAAACCACCCTCAGTCCAACAGGTCACCCCGCAGGTGATCGACTGCTTCTCAGAGGTGTTCAATGCCCGGCCAAAAGTTGGTGTTCTACCCGAAATACCTGGCCTCAACTGGCATAGAAAAGTTTGACACTGATTTGAAAAGTTTGTAAACTAAATAGGTAGAGCGAATTAATTTAGGAGAAAATACATGGCGCAATTTCAATTAGTTCTGAGAGTAGGTCCTTCACCGGGAAAAGTATTCCCGCTGCTCAAGAATGAGATTTCAATGGGGCGAGACATCAACAACGAGATCGTCATCAACGACGCGGAGATCTCCCGCAAGCACTGCCGGTTGAAGCTGCAAGGGAACGGATACGTGGTCGAAGACCTCGGCTCGACCAACGGCACATGGGTCGATGAGCAACGCATCAGCGGGCAGTACCAGCTCAGCCACGGCAATACAATTCGCATGGGAGACAATATCACGCTCACATACGAAGTGGTTGGCCACGACGCTGATGCCACCATTGCATCCGCCAGTGCGGCCCCCAGTGCGGCTCCTCCTACGGCTCAGGCACCGCCCCCACAGCAGTACCAACAGCCCCAACAACAGTTCCAGCAGGCACCGCGCAAATCTCGACCTCAGCAGTATGGGGGGCGCGTCCCGGCCCCCGCTGAATCACCCAAAATCTTGGGAATGGACCGCAGATTGGCAATTGGTCTTGGCGCGCTGGCTGTGGTCGGTATCTGCTTAATTGCCTTCCTGATCTATGTAGACTCGAACTGCTTGTGGTGTGAAATCACCTGGGATTTGCTGCCAGGCTGCCCGTACACGGGTACCTGCCCGTAGCTCGCCCAATTTAAAAATTCTCTGACGCAGTTTGTGCGATCAGCAGATGCACTCCCCTGGTTGAAACTCTCACCAGGGGAGCGCCAATTAACCAAGGGAAGGAATACCCACCCAATTCGCCAACCTTATTCTCAATCCATTCAAAATTTCAAGATATCCGGTACAATTCTTCAAAAGCAGCCATTTGGAGAATGAAAATGTGCCCATTATTTATTCCCGGCCCGGTAGAAGTAGACGAATCGGTATTAGCAGCCCAAGCCCAACCGATGCTCCCCCACCGCGGCGCAAAATATGAAGAAATCTTTCACCGCACCGAGGCCAAGGCGAGAAAAATCTTCCAGACCAAGGCGCGGGTGTTTATGTTGGCGTGTTCCGGCACAGGCTTCCATGAAGCGGCAGTGCGCAACCTGGTCCATAAGAGAATGCTGTCCTGCGTGAATGGCGCATTTTCCCAGCGCTGGTATCAAGTTGCCCAGACAAACGGTAAACAGGTCGATCTGCTGGAAGCCGATTGGCGCCAGCCGATCACCCCGGAACTGGTGGCTGACCGGGTTAAAAAACAGCACTACGAGGTGGTGACCATCGTTCACAACGAAACCTCCACCGGCATGCTCAACCCGGTGGCTGAAATTGCTGCAGCAATCCATGTTATCAGTCCGGAGACGCTGATTTGTGTAGATGCCGTTTCCAGTTTGGGCGGCGCACCACTGGAAATGGATGCCTGGGGGCTGGACCTGGTGCTGGCCTCCTCTCAGAAAGCACTCGCCCTGCCTCCGGGGCTGGCGTTGTGTGCCGTTAGCGACCGGGCGCTGAAGCGGGC
>JARROY010000208.1:0-12086 GCA_037383445.1 Anaerolineales bacterium
CCCAGATTTTCTATACAATAGGATAAAAGAAATTCCCGTTTTGCTCAATCATTTGGATAAAGCTCCATAGAAATTTGAAAATAATCCGCGATATTTGTTTGTTTTGTAATAGGGACAGATTCGAGATAAGAGAAAGTGGATTGCTCAGATGCCAAAAGTTCAACCAGGGCATCTTTCCCAAAAACAATTATAGCGGCCTTGTCGCCTTTTGGCATTTGTTGAACGGCTAATCGGATCAAGTTTTCACCATATTCCTTCTCTTTTGTCGGAATGCTATCAGAAGCATCGAGTAAAAATATGGTGGTTAATGTATCTGTTCTAAGATGTACTTGGCAACCCGCAATTGCAAAGATGATGACTAGTAGAACCACAACACGAAATATGAGACTTGCCCAAAATCGCGTTTTAGCAAGCCGACGAGGGCCATAGATAGAAATTCCGACCAATGCAGGTATTAGGAGCATCAACCAAAGGTATCTTGGATAAATGAAAGAAAAACTCATCTCAGCTGATCTCTCTTTTGAGTAATTTATTCGAAATTTTAATTATTGTGCCTCGATTGTATATAAGCCATTCTGTAACTACGATGATCAATGCAATAAATGCAATAGGTCGCCAGAAGAGTTGCCGTGATTGCTGCAATGAACCCTCGCTCTTTGTGTTGTTAGTGGGGAGATTTAGTTCTTGCTTTGGGGAAATATAAGATTCAGAATCAGAAAAATGATTTACGGCAAATAGAATGGGTTCATTATCCTCCCAGCTGATTGAGTATATCCCAGGCTGGATAGTATCCATAATAATTACTCCGGGCTGGTCAGGCATTATCTGTATTGTCTTGCCCTCTGGGGTCAATATGGAGGTTTGTGTAACATCCAGGGGAATAGATATGTTTTGGGAGGATAGGGAAGTCTGTGTTTCAAAAGATGGTTTACCTGTGTTAGGTGCTAACCAATTTACTAAGTTTGCCATTAATAATGGAAATGCAACTTGTAACGGTAAGTCAGTATCTTGAATGCGGAAGCCCACAACCGCGACGCGTTGCCCTTCAGCATTTCCAAAAAAGAGAAGAGGGGTGGATGATCCATCGTAATCGCCTGAAAGACTTATAGTTGCCCAAGTTGGCAAATTTATTTTTTCAGCTTTCCATATGCTGATACCATCGAATGAAATATTTTTCAATAATTGGTTATCTCCGCTTGCCGGCCGTGGTTGTGGTTGATCGATGGTTCCTTCTAGTTCGAAATAATCTGTAGATTCGGGTGGGGAAATAAATAAAATACTTGAACTGGGCATTTTCTCTTTTTGTGGAACATAGCCATCAAAAACAACCAGATCAGCATCAATATTTGTCAAATCCTGAAATCCTAATGGTGATATGGAGGTTAAAGAGATATTGGGCAACAATTTCAGCGCAGTTTCTAGGAAACGGTTACCCTCTGTAACAAGAATGATGTCAACTGGTTTAAGATGGCTATTTGTGGTCCAAGCTGTATCATCTCTTGGATAATAATCGCCGAGGTCGAGTTCAGCGTGGATTACTTTGGTTTCAAAGGGCAACCCTTCTCTTAGGTATATTGCTTTTGTATTGGGTTTGATTTCTAAATCCGTAGCATCGTAAAGTACTTCATCGGTGTATATATTTAAGCGGCGTGTTACGGTTTTTGACCCAAAATTTTCAACCTGAACAAAAAGAGTATTATTATCTCCGCTTACATTTTGTTGCAATTGGATGTTTGTGATACCTTGGTTATCGTCGTTTACTCCGATGGGATAATAAAATACATTTCCCCGTATTGAAATCCTTTCGGGTAATTTTACATTCCCATCTGACAAAACGATGATATCGGTTTCTGGTTGCCTAGATGTGATTGCCGATGTGATTTGTAGAGCGGATGAAAGGTCGCTTTCTCCAAAAGTTGAAGAGATCGCATTAATTGCTTGTTGTGCCTGTTTTCGATCCTGGGTAGCAGATACAAGAATTTCAGTTTTCTCGCCAGCAGATATAACGGTAATGCGTGTGTTGTCCGGTGAACTATCAACTAAGTCTTGTGCTTGTTGTTTTGCTGCTTCAATTCTGCTTGGTTTAACATCAATAGCTGACATACTCGCTGAAGTATCTATAACTATAATCATCGAACTGCTACCAGTCCCGGAAGACCATAAAAATGGATTGGATAATGCAAAAATCACAGCGATCAAAAAAAGAAGTTGAAGAAACATGAATACGTACTTGAAACTACCTTTTGGGGACGACGTAGTTTTAACAAATACATTAAAACGATGATGGGCAGGAGGATTAATAAAATGAAAGCGAGCGGATTCAGAAAATTCATCTTAATTACTTATTTTAGAACAGTCTGTCTTCGAAGGACAGAAAAGAGTAATTCTTGCAGGTGAAGGGTTGTTTCAAGGGGGATATAGTGGATACCGCGTTGAGAACAAAACAATTCAATTTCATCCTTCCAATTCGCAATTTGGTTTTTATATCTTTGGATTAAGTCGTAGTCTGCCGTTATTTCGATCTCCTCATTTGTTTCAATATCAAGCAATTTGATATCGCCAGTAAAACCCGGGTTGATTTCATCCGGAGATAAAATATGAAGGAGGGAAATTTCGAATTTACCATTGGATAGGGTGCTCAATGCTTCTTTCCATTGGGGATTATACAAATCAGTGATAAACACTAGAGGTCCTGGTTGTTTTGCCATGGATCTAAACGCGATTATTTCTTTTACAAAATTTAACTCTTGTGCTGGATGGATGTTTTCTAAATACGAAAAATATTTATGAGCCTGCCGTTTTCCCCGATGGGGTGGGAAATATTTAAGGTGTGGTTTTGTTTGACCAAGCGCGTAGGCCGTGGTGCGGTCCAATCCGACTAGAGCAATATAGCCAAGTGCCGCAGCAGCTCTGATAGAATAATCAAATTTGTTTGGATTCCCCCAGTTCATTGAGGCAGACGTATCCAAGAGAAAATAAACAGTGATATCTTCTTCTTCAACGAATAGTTTTATAAAAAATTTCTCAAGCCGTGCATAAGCATTCCAATCGATCCTTCTAAAGTCATCGCCCAAAGTGTAAGGGCGGAAGTCTGAAAATTCAACCGATTGTCCTTTTTTGGGGCTGCGGCGTTCCCCCTGCATTTGTCCAGCGATCATTTGACGCGAAAGAATTGCCAGCCTTTCCAACTGACTGAGAAATTGGCTATCAAAGAAAAGGGATTTTTTATTTACTATTTCACTCATTTTAGATTATATCGGTTCTGGAATTACCGCCTCAAGTAATGCGGTAATAATTTCATCAGGATCGATACCCTCTGCTTGCGCCTCAAAATTTAAAATAATTCGATGTCTAAGCGCGGGCTTTGCGGCATTCCTGATATCATCGTAAGCAACATTGAACCGCCCATCCAGGAGGGCATTAATTTTCCCGGCTAAAATCATCGCTTGCATCCCCCTTGGGCTTGCTCCAACATGAACATATTTTTGGATTACGGATGGAGAGCTTGGGTTATCGGGATGTGATGCGGTTAGTAGTCTGGCTGCGAATTCTGTAACATGGTTGGCAATAGGAACTGATCGAGCGAGATCTTGCATGTTCGTAATAAATTTTCCATCGGTAACTTTTTTCGCCTCTGGGGTTTGGCTTGTGGTAGTTCTGTTAGCAATTTCGATAAGATCTTCAACTGGTGGGAATGGAACATTGACCTTAAACATGAACCGGTCTAATTGGGCTTCGGGTAAAGGGTAGGTCCCTTCCATTTCAAGCGGGTTTTGGGTAGCTAAAACAAAGAAAGGTTGAGAGAGCTGGTGAGTAGTTTTTGAGACTGTGACGCTATGTTCTTGCATTGCTTCCAACATAGCAGATTGTGTTTTGGGTGTCGCCCGATTGATTTCATCCGCTAAAATCAGATTCGCAAAAATTGGCCCGTTTTCGAACTTGAATTCGCGGAATCCCTGGTCATTTTCAATGATCAGATTGGTTCCAACAATGTCAGCGGGCATTAGATCAGGGGTAAATTGTATTCTCGAGAATTGGCAATCAATCGTCTGAGCGAGTGTTCGCACTAGCATCGTTTTTCCTAATCCTGGAACACCTTCTAAGAGAGCGTTGCCTCCTGCCAAAAGCGTTACAAGGGTATTTCTAACCAATTCCTTTTGACCAACAATTACTGTTGCCACTTCATCTTCGATCTTAGTTGCAGTTTGCATAAATTGATCTGGCTTGATCTCGGTCTGTTTATTCATAGTTGCCTCATAATCTTTGTTTGTTAGGGTTCTAAGGATGAAAAATATTCCATGATATATTCTTTTAGTCCAATAGGTATATAACTGTTCTCGATGGTATCATACGCTGTGTTTAGATAACTTTTATAAACCTCTGTATATGGGATTAGGGAAAAGGAATTTATACCGGGTAGGGGTGAGTTTTGTTCTTTGACATCCATTTGTCCTTGGCCAGTATCTTGCCCTGATATCGAGAGAGGATCATTGTCACCTTGGAGTCGGTCCCAAGGAACATAGATCTGGTCTTCAAGGTCTCCAATCAGACTTCCTTGTCCCTGCCCATTGGGATCATTTGCTTGACCTGAACCAGTAAATCCCGGAAGTGTATTTGCCTTAGTTCCACCGCCTGCTCCCGGATTTCCTTGAGATGGATTTTGTCCGCTTCCAGGGTTTTGTCCCTGGCCAGGATCATCGTTTTGTCCATTCTGATTACCCTGTGATGATGGTTGGCCTGAATTACTTGCTGAGGAGGATTGACTCAAGGCCAAACGACTTTTTTGTAATTGAGAGAGTATTTTTTCGATATTTTCTTGGTTCGAAATCTTATTCTCAAATTGGTTTAATGCTGCAGCAACTTTTTCTCCATTTTCTTGAGAGGCTTCACTATCTTGAGACAAAACTGATTGACTTAATGAGCTTAGAGTCTCCGCTAAATTTGGCTCTCCAGCTTGTGCTGCCAATGCCGCCATCTTTTGTAGCGATTGTGAGAGATTTTCTAAGTTCGCTTCATCCATTTCAGACAATTGGGAAAGTATATCCTCAATATTTTTTTGAAAATCAGAATTAAGGGCATCGTCATTCTGATTTTCTTTTGCCAGATTTGAGAGTTGTTGAGACATTGAGTTCAACGCGGCCTGTTTGAAGTTCAGTTGGGGATTTAACTGTTTTAGGAGTTCGGCTTCTGCCTTTGATAGATCAGCCATTGCTTCTGCAAGATCTCCCTGGTTATCCCTTAATTTTGCGGCAAGGCTTTCTAACTGGTTGATAAGATCTTCTTTTTCTTCTTCTGACAGAAGATCTCCTTGCAGAATTTCTTCTCTAAGCTCATCAATTTTTTCAGCCTGAGCTTCGGCAGCAGCTGCGATTGCTTCTTGTTGTTTGATAATATCAGTCATTGGGTTTGGTAATACGGTTAAGATGATAACGATAACCGATATTATGGTGGTGGCGATTAGGTGTTTAGGATATAGCTTCAATCTAAAAGCAGAATTTTTTGGGGCTGATTTTAAGGTTTGGAGAGTTTCCTCTCTTTGTTGGGGAATAAATATATCGAAGGCAGGATTGGGGCTTTGTGGGTATCCTGAGAATTCAATTGAGCTTGAAAAACGCTCTTTTAAGCTTAATTCCTGATCAACCCTCCACGCAATGGATAACGATGATTTTGGAATTCTGAAAAGGTTGATCAAAATTGAAAATATCCATATGCAAATAATTCCAAATAAAATAACTTGGATATTTGGAATGGGCCAAAGTCTACCTGCGATGGTGAGAATTAGCAGGATTAATCCTACGATCCAGACAGTTGATTGGATAAACAACCAGATATCGTGAATAATTATTCTTCTCTTAAAATATTTTAAGAAAGGTTGAAATACCTTAATTGACTTCGGTAACATCGAAGATTTTCTCACTTGTTTCAATTTTCCACTCATTATCTAGACTTTTAAATATATAATTTGTTTGAGTTTCTACAGAACCATTGATATTGATTGTTACATACACAGTAATCATATCCTCTTGCTTGGGTTGTAGATTCCCTATATTGATCACGAAATCTGTTGGTAGAGGATTTATATTTGGATTCTCAAAAACATCCTCAATTCTTTCAACCCAAACAATGTTTTCAAGCCGCCCATTAAATTTTTCGGTGATTGCTATCTGCAAGGGGGCAGGAAGGGTAAATTGATAAATTTCATTGTCTTCTGTTTCCATAACTTGTTGGACTATATAGATAGTTTCAGCTATTATTTGGCGGCTTTCTTCAAATTCATGTACCGAATCAAATATTGCTAGTGAATAAATATTAGCCTGTTCCTCGATCGTTAGTCCCAGACTCGATTCCAGTTCCGCATTTTCAGAATCTTTAATTGCTGGAGCTGTCAAAATCCGGGGGATCGCCGGCTCTACCATTGCCCCAAAAGGCCGCGAAGAGTTATTGCGCATAGTAAAAATATTGCACTTAAAAATATTAAAAGATCTTTTCGGCTGATTTTCCATCGTCGTGTGGGAGTAATAAGGCGTACGGAAAGAAAATATAAGATTAAAGTAATAAAACCGTATAAAGGTAAGCTGAAGTGGTAGAGTGGGCGGGGAATGGAGTTGAAACTGATTGTGTCTCCCCCGAGCATATTGAGATCAACACCTAATATCGGAATAAAACCTAGAATTGAGTTGTATTGAGCGGTAGAATTTGATAAGGCGGATGCTAACGCACTGATCGGATTAATCGCAATTATCCAACGCGCAGGGATGCCTTGTTGTAAAATCCCAGCCACTACATAAAACAATATGGAACCAAATATTATTATCACTATTAGAACATAACTGACAACAGTTGCTCTTGATGTGCGTTTGATAAGAGATGAAATGAAAACGCCCAGCACACCTAATGTAATGGTTACCGCAATTAAAATAATGAAAGATTTAATCATTTCTTTAAGTGTCACACCACCAAAAACAAAAATGAGGCTTGCGATCGGAATAGCGGAGAAGATAAGCAAAAATATATAGCTTAATGATGAAAACAACTTTCCCCATATGATTTTAGCTGGATGAAGTGGGGTTGAGAGCAGCATTTCGTAGGTCAATTGCTCACGTTCGGTTGTGATCGATCCGGCTGTGACTGCTGGGGTCAAAATACAAATTACTATAAGAAGTAAAAAAGAAAGCATTACAAATAGCATTTGTCCAAGTTGAGGGCTAATTGGTGATCCCGAATAAGAATTAAACGATGTAATGACTACTCTATAAACTCCAAAAGTAATTCCTGCCAGCACTAGCAGCATAATGGTAATAGTTATGAAAGGGCGGGTGCCGCGCATTCTTGATCTAAGTTCCTTCACGATGATTGGGTTTATTTTGAGGGCGTTCTTCAGTAACATTTTAGGCAACCTCTCCTTTGGTTAACCGAAGAAAAATCTCTTCAAGATCACTTGATTTTTCACTGAAGGAAGTAACTTTTATCCCCGCTTTGATTAATGATGAGAGAAACTCTGCTATTTCGGTATCATTTCCAACAAATGGGATTTCCAGGTGATCATTGTTTTTATAGATTTCTCCAACACCTGGGTAACCTTTAATATATTCTCCAGCCTGATCTAAATCTGAAAGGAATTTGATTTTAAGTGTTCGCTGTTTCAAGGCTATTTGTTTAATCTCATTTAGATTCCCGCTTATTACCAGAGAACCTTTTTCGATGATTCCAATAGAATCACAAAGCTCAGCTAATTCATGGAGAATGTGAGAGCTTAAGATAATTGTTTTTCCCATAGCACCAAGTTCTCTAAGAAGTTCTCGCATTTCAACGCGAGCACGTGGATCTAAACCAGAGGCTGGTTCATCAAGGAGAAGAATTTTGGGGTCGTGTACAAGTGTGTGCGCTAAACAGAGGCGTTGTCGCATGCCGCGTGATAATGTTTCAACATAATCATTTCGTTTTTCTGTCAAATCCACCAGGTCAAGCAGTTCTTCCACAATTCTCAATCTATGCTCAGAGGCTAATCCGTAGCATCTCCCGAAAAAATCGAGGTACTCCCATACTTGCATATCTTCATAAACACCAAAGAAATCAGGCATATAACCGATTTGCCGGCTCAGTGTCCTTGCATCTAAATTGATTGATTCTCCATCAATCAGTATCTCGCCAGTTGTTGGTTCTAAAAGACCTGTAAGCATACGAATCGTTGTCGTTTTACCAGCCCCATTAGGACCGATTAAGCCAAATAGAGACCCTTCTGGAATGGACAGATTGAGCTGATTTACTGCTATAGTTTTGCCAAAAGATCGGCTCAAATTTCTTGTTTCGATAGCGATCAAAGGTGTCTCCTTATTGTTTGGTTGAGCCCTCAAGTCCTAAGGCTACGTATATACATCCCCCAGAATTTCTGTTTTCCTTATCTATTTGGACTCTGATGCTGCCATCCTCATTAATTAGGCTTGCTGGTTTTTCTATTTCATTTATTCCATTAACAATATCGGTAAGCTGAACCCAAGCATTTTCATCCCAATTGTAAATCCACAGGGAGAAACCAGGGTCTTCCTGTGCCCATTGACTGATGTCTTCATTAAAAAATAGCGATAGTTTTGATATGGTGGATTTTTCCAATATTGGTGGAAGCAAAAATTCAAATTTGGCTGTGCCATAATCCATGTAAATATTAGTGGTAGAACTGCCACAATAACCACTGTTACTGGGTTGTTCAATAATTTTTCCGCTCAATAGTGAGGGTGGAATATTAAATTGTCCAGGATCGAACATTACAGGTATTTGCGAGACTATTAACCCTAAAGAATTTTGAGATACCAATTGTCCATTCAATTGTATATCTGGAGGTGTGTTGGTTGTCCACCCTATGAGGTATATAGTTTGGAAGTAGGATTGTTTTTCTTCAGACAGGTTTTCATAATTGTAGTTGGGACCTATCCAATACCCATAAGGTTGAAAATAGTTATCTAAAATGGCTCTTTTTGTTTCGAAATCCCTTTGATAATCAAAACCAGAGCCCGGATAAGCAGTTTCAAGTATTTGATAGGTGATGGGATTCCCAAAAATATTTATTTCTCCAGTATCTAACTGGGAGGATATCTCCTCTGCATTTTTTGGGACGAGATCACCTAAAAAGAGTGTATTATTTCCAATTATCAGGACAGCATCTTCAATAGTAAATGGAAGATCGTTTACCAAAGTCCCAGAGATTATATTTTTCCCAATTGTTAGTGTGGAGTCGATTGTACCTAATTCAAATCTAATCCCTTCAACATTAAATGACTGCATCGACCATTGGTTTACACTGAGTCCAATAACTTTTGATGGGTTTCCTTGAACAAATGTGATTTGTCCAGCAGGGTTAAAGGTTGAGGAACTCCACGGATCATAATAACCGCCGAACGAAGGACTGAGCAGTTGATCCCCATCAACCTGAATCTGATAAGAGGTTTGGGCTGGAGAAAAAATACCTACATATGAATCGATATTAGCAATTCCGGTATGTCCTAAATCGATCACGGATAATTTATTAACGATTACATCATTTCCTCGCAACGAATACGCGAGTCCAAATGTTCCCGCAGTGAATACAATTGTTAATAGCGGGAATGTTACCCAAGCATATTGGAGTTTATTTTTCCATCTTAAAAATATATAATTTGTTGGGCCAATAACTCCAATGTAAATGATCAAAATAATTCCAAGAGCTTTTATTGAGGGAATATCTAAAGCAGGGAGGTTCGAAAGTGGATAGGCCATAGAATTGGCTCTCATTTGTCTGAGTGCGATATCTCTCGGCATCCATTGGGGGAAAAACAATTCTGATGAAAGCACTTTTTCCCAAAAAAGAGCCGTCCCGCCCCAGGCATTAAATGGTGAACCAGATAGATCAGCAGAGGACAATGTGATTTTTCCTTTTCCAAAACCCCACTGGTGCAAGATGGAAATACCGTTCTCATTAATAAGGTTGGAACCGCCATTTGGTACAAAGGGTGAAATCGTAAATGGTCCTTGTACCAAGATTGGGTCATTGCCCCCGAATTGCTCTAAGCTCGGAATTTCGTCTAATTGTTTGTTTTGTTCTACAGAAAAGTTGATTAATTCATTAGGTAAGCCCAAAATTGATTTTTCCAACCCTGGTCCACCACCAATGATCAAATGTCCTCCGTTAGAAACCCAATTCTCAAGAGCAGTTTGTTGCTCATTGTTGAGTTGGCTTGTGTCAATGTCATTAATAATGATCGTATTGATTGACTCCATCTCGCGCGCTCTATCTGGTAATTGCTGAATGTTAAGGTCGAAAAGAACAACGTTTCTAAAAGAATCTCCTGTCTCAATGTTTCCAATCGAAGATAAACCTCCCCGTTTTGAAGCGCTGATTCCAATGATAATGCTGTCATTTTGATTAGGATTAACGGAGATGGTATTTGAAAGGAGGGTCGATTGTTTCGAGATAAATTTGATTTCTAATTCTCTTGAAAAATTATTTGGGAGTACAGAAAGAGTGAGTTCTTTTCTTGATCCATTGGGAAGAGATACTTCTTTGGCAAAGGTAATGTTTCCACCGCTCTGGGATATTTCAATTTGTATCAATCCCTCAATATCAGGCCCAGTGTTGCTTAATTTAACCCAGATTGGTAACCATTCCCCATATTTAAAATTGCCATTATACGCAGCTGTCGCCTCCATGATTACATTAGCTGATTCGACTTGACCAGCCGCAGGGTTTGAAAATAGAAGAAACAGAATTGCACAAATGGTTATTAGAAATGGAAGGTGCTTTTTGTTTTTGGTGTTCAATATTACTCCATTTATAGACCTGACAGAATCAATACATACAGTATAGACGAAATTTGCTCGTTTTTGTTCCCCCCAGAGATCAACTAAAAGTTATTAAAACAACCGCATAAAAAGTTAATTATCTAATTGTTAATTCTTGTTGCTCATTACATATCTGTAAAATTTAATTTATAGTTATCGAAACACGTTAAAAAATATTATCCTTGGCACCTTGGTTAATAATTATTAATAAACAAGTGTACAAAAAAATCGATAAGCAGAAAATAAAAAAATTGATATGTGCGCTATAATGCATATGACCCGAAATATTTTGTAAAGAGAAATGAGTAAAATGAAATATTTATTTATGATGCGCCATGCCAAATCTAGTTGGAAAAATCCATCATTGGCTGATCACGAACGCCCATTAAATTCCAGAGGCAAAACCGATGCGCCAAAGATGGGGCATTTTATTTCTTCAACAGAAAAAATTCCAGGAATAATTCTATGCTCTACTGCAAAAAGGGCGCGTCAGACAGTTGATTATTTTTTACAGGAATGTCCTTTTGATGGCGAAGTAATTTATCGCCAGAATTTGTACCATGGTGGGTTAGAAGATTATTGGGATGAGCTTCAACTCTTAGATGATGCAATTGAATCTGCTTTTATTGTCGGACATAACCCGGGTTTAGAATATGCAATTGAAGATCTTTGTGGAAAATATGAAATCATGCCAACCTCAGCGATCGCTTTAATTAAATTAGATATATCTAGTTGGAAAGATCTCAATTTAGAAACATCTGGCGAGTTAGTATCAGTTTTTCGTCCAAAAGAGATTTAATCTCTGATAAAATCCGATAAAAGAGTTGTCGGATTCGTTTGAACATAAAATTCCCAGCTATCACTAAATGATTTTTGCAAGATAATTTTTTCCTGTTTGATATGTTGTTTGAAATTGTTTAATAAAGAAAATTCAAATGATGGTTGCTGATTGTTTTTTGCTATTAAAATTGAGTTCACTAGGTTAATGGAAGTGACAAAATCATTAATCGCACCAAGATGATCCTGTAAATTAGTGAGGGATGATAAGAGGTTAAAATATCGGTTTTCCTCTAGAAATGGAGCAAAAAACTCCAGAATATAACGAAACCTTTTTACTTCAATCCTAAGCCTGTGAAACATTCTATCGTCCCGAGAATTATTTAGGAACTTTTCTGTGTCCTGAACTATTGTGGCTTGTTGAAAAAGCACATTGGAGATAAATTCCTTTGGATTCAATCGACTATCACTATTTTGGTATATGCTTTTCTTAATCC
>JARROY010000209.1:0-4696 GCA_037383445.1 Anaerolineales bacterium
ACAATTTAGTTGAAATAAAAGTGAAGTGACCCTGCTTCGTGTACGTCGGTAAGGTTTATTTCACACTCCCGCCCTCGGTCAGCTTTCGAAACACGCTGAGTGCTGCATTTATCTCTTTCACCGTCACTGGCCGGTCTTCGCTGACATGATTCAGTTCCCCGGCTTCAGCTTTTATAACTGCCAGATCCCGGATGCGTGCCCCTTTCTTTAGGGATTCCTTAACCAAGGCTGCCCCAGCCTGATACCCAATCAGCGGATTGAGAGCTGTCACGATGATGGCGTTCTTTTCCAGCCACCCCTCAGCCTGAGCCCGGTTGGCTTCAATTCCTACTACACATTTCTCGGTAAAGGCTTTCAGCGCCCCGATGGTAACCTGCATCATCTCGAACAGGTTGTGGGCAATGATCGGCATCATCACGTTAAGCTCAAGCTGGCCGGCTTGAGAAGCCAGCGCCACCGTGGTATCGCAGCCGATCACATGATACATCGTCATATTGGTCATCTCGGCCAGTACGGGGTTAACCTTCCCCGGCATGATGCTCGAACCCGGCTGAACTGCTGGGAGACGAATTTCATCCAGCCCGGTAGAAGGCCCGGAAGAAAGCAAGCGGAAGTCGTTGGCAATCCGGGTCATGGTCAGAGCAAGGGTGCGCAGGGATGCAGAGAAATCTGCCATATCAGCCATCGACTGCATACTCTCAAACAAATTATCGGATTGTCGTACCTCAAACCCAGCCAATCGCTGGATGGTGCTCACCATACGGGCATGGTACTCTGGATGGGCGTTCAATCCTGTTCCGGTGGCTGTCCCGCCGATTCCCAGGCGGCGCACCCCTTCAGCGGCTCGCCGGATGCGTTCTCCATCCCGGCGCACGGCTAGGGCATACGCGCCAAATTCCTGACCCAATCGCACGGGCACGGCATCTTGAAGATGGGTGCGCCCAGATTTGACGATTGGATCAAATTCTTTGGCTTTTTCCTCCAGCGCATCCGCCAGCCCGTCCACAACAGAGAGCAGTTCCTCCAATCTCCACAATACGCCCAGACGAATGGCTGTCGGGATGGTATCGTTGGTCGACTGCGCCATATTAACATCGTCATTCGGGTTCACGAGGTATTCTCCCAGCGATCCCCCCAGTAGCTGAGTTGCCCGGTTGGCGATGACTTCGTTGGTGTTCATATTGTGACTGGTGCCTGCCCCTGCCTGGAATGGATCGACAACAAAATGGGAATCCCAATCCCCGTTCAACACTTCGTCAGCAGCCCTGGCAATTGCCCCCGCTTTCTCAGCATCCAGCAAACCCAACTGGCCGTTAACTTCTGCCGCTGATCGTTTGACCATTGCCATCGACCAGATAAACGCTCGCCAGGGTTTTAGCCCTGAAACCGGAAAATTTTCCACCGCCCGCTGGGTCTGAGCGCCCCAAAGGGCATCTTCTGGTACTTGTACCTCACCTAATGAATCTTTTTCTGTTCGCATTCCCATTACAAATACCTTCTTTCTATTTAAATAAGATGATTTTTATCCAATTTCTATTGTACCGCACCCATTCCCGGTTAAAAGTCTGAATTTTATCAGAATCCTTTATGAAAAAAGGCACCCTATTTGAGGATGCCTTAGAACTGTCTAAGCACGATTACCCACCATTGATTGCTTTCTTGTTGATCTAAAACTCAAGCTTTGTGATTCATCGTCTCATTACTATTTATGGAATACCGCCGTGCTGCGCGAGCCCTTGCCCTAGCAACTTCCTCAGCACGATTCCTGGGAGCCGCCTTGGTTTCGAGGGAGACGAGCAGGTCAGCCGAAACAGCCGCGATCGCATCCACCGCACGATTAAAAGCGTCCTCATTGACCTGCGATGGCTTGGTAAAACCGCTGATCTTCCGCACGAATTGGAGCGCTGCTTGGTGAATTTCCTCGTCACTTACTGGCGGGTCATAATTATAGAGTGTCTTAATATTTCTGCACATAGGTGTCTCTCAATTTTTGTTATAACTCATCTAATGATCCGGTAGAACCTTTCAAATTCAACTCAAACTCAGCCGCCTGCCAGGGCGCCGACAATCCGCAAGGGTTCCTCTCCCGAGACAATTTTTTCGGGCAGTGGACGGTCATGTGGTTCATGTGACCAATCCTCCCCACAGGCAAAAAAGCGGATAAAGGCACGGCGCTCTTTGGTGACATGATCGCGCACGGTTCCTTTCAGCATCGGATACATAGATTCCAGGGTATCCAATACCTCTCCAATGGTCGGCACCCCGGTAATTTCTAACTCAATTTCTCGCCCGGTGTTGGCCAGCCGCCACAAGTGCGTCGGAAGAATTACCCGAATCATTTTAAGACCTGCACCTCTACAGACAATACCTTGGGGAGGTCGCGGACGATCGGTGCCCAATGATCACCAGAATCAGTCGAGGCATAGACCTGCCCGCCTGTGGTGCCAAAATACAAACCGCAGGGATCAAGCGAGTCAACTGTCATCGCACTGCGCAGGATATTAACGTAACAGTTGCTTTGAGGGAGACCGTTGGTCAGCGCTTCCCACTCGTTTCCACCTGTCCGGCTGCGGTACACGCGCAGTTTTCCTTCGGGGGGATAATGTTCGGAATCGCTTTTAATCGGGATGACATAAATCGTTTCCGGTTCGTGGGGATGGACAACGACCGGAAAACCAAAATCACTCGGAAGGTTGCCGCTGATCTCGTACCATGATTCACCGCCATTATCAGTTCTCATCACATCCCAATGCTTCTGCATGAACAATACCTCCGGGTTGCTGGGGTGCATGGCAATATTGTGCACACAGTGGCCCACATCCGCTTTTTCTTCCGGCAGTTCATAAGCGGAAACCAGCCCATTGGTCACTGGCATCCAGCTTTCGCCGCCATCATCGGTGCGGAAGACACCTGCGGCGGATATTGCAGTAAAGATCCGGTCGGGATTCTGGGGATCAATCAATATCTTATGCAGACATAAACCGCCAGCGCCAGGCTGCCACAGATGACCCTTGGCATTTCGCAAAGCGGGGAGTTCCTCCCAGGTCTTGGCTCCATCACGCGAGCGGAAGATGGCAGCATCCTCCACCCCGGCATACACTAAGTCTGGGTCGTTAGGCGATGGTTCTAAATACCAGACCCGCGTGAACTTCCAAGGTTGCTGGGCGCCGTTAAAATCCTGATGTGTGCCCGGGCCGCCAGCATAAACAAATTCATTTCCTACCGGTTCCCAGGTCTGGCCGCCATCATCGGAACGCTGCATCACCTGTCCAAACCATCCACTGGATTGCGAAGCATAGATCCGGTCCGGATTGACAGGCGAACCTTTGAGGTGGTAAATTTCCCAGCCTGCAAAGTGAGGACCGCTGATCTCCCACTGCTTGCGGCTGGCATCAGAGGTCAGAATGAAAGCACCTTTTTGTGTACCAACCAAAACTCGAACCTTATTCATAATTTTTTCTCCTTATAGAATAATTCGATCATCCATCCTTAAGCATACAAAGCGCCTGTCGGATCTCTCCCAAATGATAGGCTGTGTGGACAATCACGCCCATGATCTCGCCAATTTCCCGCTCGCTGGTCCAAGCGGGTGTCTCTTCAATCAATAATTTTATGCGGTCATAACTCTTCCGTAGATCTATCTTTATCTGATTCCATTCCGCGGGAGTTACTTCTTTGGTAGTGCGCCATATTTCATCCCAATCTGCTCCAGGAACATTTGGATTGCGAAAATATTGATCCGTCACATCCAGGTAAAATGCGACATGTTTCACTTGGGCGGCTAAGGTCGCGCACCTTCCACCTACCGGAATCGAGGCTTCCTCGGCGGAGATGGTTTCCAATGTTTCAAACATCGAGGTTCCACGATCAAGGTAAACACCTTGCACAGTATCGAATGTTTCATCCAATAAAATATACAGCGCACTCGTAAATTGATCTTTCTGAAGAGTGGTGGTCATTTGTACTCCTTAAATAAGGCGACTAAAAAAGGGATGGATTTGTGCATCAGGTCTATTCCCTGACCTTTCCAAAGATTTTTCTCGTTTCGCGTGGCGTTGAAGGTTTCATGAACAAATTTAAATTATGTGTATATTCTAACAAATTAGACCCTTATTGTCAAACATTTGTTCTAATTCATTTTTTCATGACATTTTCTTCAAATACTTGCCAATTAGATTTAAACAGCTGCAACGAAAGGTGTGCTTATCTCTGGTAATTCCCTTCCCCCAATTATTCTTATTCGTCCTTTACAAGTAATATGCCTGACCCTCTCATTTGGTGTTTTTATACTCGTTCCTCGCCAGAACCAGCTTTATCAAGCTGATCATGGTCAGGAAGCAGAACTTCTGCATTGCGGATGGCCGGGATAAAATACCCCGATAAAGCCACCAGACCGGCAGCTAAACTGCTAAATACCATCAGTAAGCCCATGCCTGATCCCGGTCCAGTGCCCACCAAACCGCCAAACAAGCTGGAAAGTCTGGTCTGGTTGGTCATGGCTGGTTCCATGACGAAATCCGCCAAGGTGCCAGCAATGATTGGAGATATAGGATTGGTGATCCAGGCAATTAAACGACGGGCAGAGAATACCCTTCCCTGAACATCTGGAGCCACCTTCGCCTGCCAAATGGCCTGATTGGAAGTATTGATCATCGCTTCGAAAATTGAAGCCAGCACCGCGGCTGGCAGCCACATG
>JARROY010000210.1:0-9453 GCA_037383445.1 Anaerolineales bacterium
TGTAACAATCAATGAACTGGATCAGAGTCCTTTTTAATTGATGTAAACATTTCTTAACCAGGACCCTGATCCATTTCTTATTTACATAATCTCTTCGATCGTATTTAAACGTCTAATCAAGCATTCCCGTATATTAGGTAACCATCCAACTAAGTAGTCAATTCTCCGCTGCAGTTTCTTTAGACCTATAAACAAGCAACTTTTTAGTACAACTCTATTTGTTTGAATTTATTCTAATAAAGATCACCATTATTATCATACTAGATAATTATGTAAGTAATTGATTATTTGCTAGCATACGTTCGTTTGTTCTCTAACTAGCTCGTTAGTTCCACGCTATTGACCAGCTTGTGAACAATCAAACGGTGTAACTATATATTAGCTTCCCCTTGGGGAATGGATGCAACTACATATTTACGGGGGAGTTTACTTATGGCCAAGAAAAAGTTTTACTTAATCTCATTATTTATCACAAACATCATAACCAGTT
The DNA here is from genome assembly GCA_037383445.1 of Anaerolineales bacterium. Classification (GTDB taxonomy): domain Bacteria; phylum Chloroflexota; class Anaerolineae; order Anaerolineales; family UBA11579; genus UBA11579. Next base: position 491 of record JARROY010000210.1, read on the forward strand.
CTGCATTTGCTCACGACTATGTTCATCCGCATGCCGAATATAGAAACGACCGAAGAGTTCGGTGAAGGTTCTGAAGCAATTACACGTTGTTTGAAAAAACGCAACAAAGCAAAGGTCGTCATCTCGATCAATGGCGCTCACCCTTCTGATAAAAATGGTAACGCACAACTGAGCAAAGCGCGCTTTCTATCCAACATAGAATATTTTCGTGAAAACTATGAAGACGTGCATGACATGAAAATTGGTGAAGAAGTCAAAGTTGCCGCAGTTGCTTCAAGTTCCGGCGCACTATTATTGACGACACAGCATCCAGCCTGGGCACGCGCTAAAACGGATGATTCCGAACCCACATGCATGGGTAATGAAAGTCGGTTTGCCGGTAAAACCTGTCCCAATCCGTTCAGGCACCTGGTCGAGCGCGCACAGGAAATCGGCGTTAAGTTTTATCTTTGCCAAATGGCGTCCCGAGTTCTCAGCATAAAAAAACCAAATGTAATCCCTGGTGTTAAATTTGTGCCTGGCGCTCACATTGCAGTAGCTGATTTTCAACTACTAGGTTATGCACTAATCGATCTTTGAAGAAACGTTCAATTAAACTACAAATAATTCAGAAGCCTTGTACTTCGATTTACCTTATTCACGGCGTATAAGTCGCTGTTCACGAATTACAGTGCAAGGCTTCTTACTTACATCACTGGCATAGGCCAGGCCTTTAAGTTAAAACTTCAAGTTAATAGTAGCGACAATAGCAAAAGTATTAAGAAGCATTTAGTGCCAATTTAATCTCCCGCCAATTGGGTATAAACCTGTCCATATGTGCTTTAAATCGTGCATTATGGTAACGCTCAAGAAAATGTACCATTTCATGGACAACAACATATTCCAGACAGATTGCAGGCTTCTTAATGAGTTCCAGATTTAACCAAATGCGCTGCGCAGTTATATTGCACGTTCCCCAACGAGTTTTCATTTTTTTAACACGCCACTCTTTTACTTCAATACCAATCAATGGTTGCCATTTCTCAATTAATGGTGGAATCAACTGTTTGAGCTGGCTTCGATACCATTCGATCAGTACCTGGCGTCGTTGTTCTTTGTTTGCATGCAGCTTGACATAAACATCGATATTCATATCATCTCTCACTTCAACGCGACCCCCTGATTGTTGGTGAATGATATTCAATAAATAATTTTTCCCACGATATAAATGATGTTCACCGGAATTATATTTTAATTCTGGTCTTACCCACTGCGAATGTAACGTTAGCAAATTTGCCCGCTGTTTCGCGATCCCGTTTGTCTTGGACATAACAAATACCGATAGTGTCGCATCGTCCACTCGAAGCGGAGCTGAAATCCTTAACCTGCCATCTGGAGGATATATGGCGAGATGAATATGTTTGATGCGTTTTCGATACACGTCAATCTCTTCGTCGCCGACGGTTAGCTTATAGACTGGTGTAGATGACATCTTCCATTTTTGCCCGTTCAATTAGATGTTAGTGATAGAAAAGCTCAACAACCAAACAATAGTTTATCGCAAGTCGCGCCTACTATTATACAACTTGTTCGTTTTACGACTTCCAGTGGTGTAACGACTAATTTCCGCGTGGTAGCCGGGTATGAGATTTTTACGTCCTGCAGTCAACTTACTGCTTACTTAATATTCATTTTAGCTAGCATAATCTGCTAAACTCCCACCCGTGCTGAAATTCACCCAACTATCCCTACGTCGCGGAACTCGTGAGTTGTTACACGACGTAAATTGTACTATTCATGCCGGCCAACGCGTGGGTGTGACGGGCGCCAATGGTGTAGGAAAATCCAGCCTTTTTTCGCTACTAAGAAATGAGCTGCACCCGGACGGTGGTGATTTTTCTTTACCACCCAATACTGTCATTGCCCACGTCGCACAGGAAACACCCGCCGTTGATAAATCCGCACTGGATTATGTTATTGACGGCGACACAGAATTGCGTCGCCTGGAACATGAAATCGCATTAGCCGAACAAGCTAATGACGGCGACAAGCTGGCTCACCTATACAGTGATATGGAAAACATTCACGGTTATAGCGCAGCTAGCCGGGCGGGAAAGCTAATTCATGGCCTGGGATTTACCAGCAACCAGGAACATTCACCAGTGCGAGAATTTTCCGGTGGCTGGCGCATGCGACTCAATCTTGCCCAGGCATTGATGTGCCGCTCAGATCTTTTGCTCCTGGATGAACCGACCAACCATTTGGACCTGGAAGCTGTAATCTGGCTGGAAGAATGGTTGCAGAGTTACCCGGGTACGTTACTGTTAATTTCCCATGACAGGGATTTCCTTGACAGGGTGGTCACACACGTAGCCCATATCGAACAAGGTTCGCTAACACTTTATACCGGTAACTATTCAGATTTTGAGATTCGCCGCGCGGAACAGCTTGCCAACCAACAAGCGGCTTATGAAAAACAGCAACGTGAAATTGCCCATATGCAAAAATTTGTGGATCGATTTCGCGCCAAGGCCACCAAAGCTCGTCAGGCACAGAGTCGCATCAAAGCATTGGAACGAATGACCACGATTAGCGCGGCGCATATTGACTCGCCCTTCCACTTTGAATTTAAACTACCCAGCCGACTCCCAGATTTGTTGTTGCACCTGGAAAAAGTCTGTGTTGGATATGCTGACACGGCTATATTGAGCAACATCAATCTGAACATCCAATCCGGCAGTCGCATTGGATTACTGGGATATAATGGGGCAGGTAAATCAACGTTAATAAAACTGCTAGCTGGTGAACTAGCCGCCCTTGGCGGTGAACGTACCGAAGCAAAAGATATTAAAATTGGTTACTTTGCTCAACATCAACTCGAACAGTTAGATCACCAGGCAAGCCCCCTGCTCCATTTACAACGACTGGACCCTAGAGCAACAGAAAAAGAATTACGTAGCTTCCTCGGTGGTTTTGCATTTCGTGATGACATGGCTAGCTCTCCGGTTGCCCCGTTTTCAGGAGGCGTCGCGTATTAATCCCAGCAGGTTGAAGCGGTGGTAGTATGCTTTGAAAAATTTTAATACGGTTGGAAAGTATTCGTCAGTCGTAAGCTGACCATTATAGAAACGGCGAGCTGCTTGAACGGCCTTAGCACTGTAGCCTTGTTTTGCCAGAATCTCTGGTGCATTCTTCTGCACCCACCATTGATCCCCGCCGGTGTCCATCAATACCAGATGTGATAGGCTTTGCGGATAACGCAGGGCATACTCCAGGGCAACATTTCCACCAAAGGAATGGCCAAGGACTGCCCATTTTTCGAAGCCAAGCTTTTGACGCAGGGCATCTGCATCTGCACATAGGTTTTCCCAGGTCATAGAAGATAGAGGGGCTGCCTCGGATTGTCCGTTGCTGCGGTGGTCATAAAAGATCAGGGTGAATTGATCGGCAAGTGGCTTTAAAGGCAGCAGGGTTGTGTAATCCTGTCCTGGGCCACCATGCATGAGAACTAGAGGATATCCCTGTCCCATGGTTTGTACGAAAAGCGAGATATCCCGAATTGAGATAGTGGTCATTGATTATTTTCCCTTCAGGTGCTGAAATGTACTGTTCCTAAACGAAACAAGGATTCATGCAGCATTTAAATCATCACCCAAATCACCGCATGAATTCAGGTTGAACGTAGCCAAGAAGTCAACCATGGTTTTTAGCGAATAAGCGGAGCACCCCGAGGGGAACGTCTGCGAATCCAGTCTTAATCCAATAAATTGTAGCAATTTCTCCTATCAATTGCAAGCTGGATGAAACACAAACCCTATCCCAAAGTTGGTGGGCGATATTGGGAAGTTGAATCGCTGTCTCCCCAATATTCAATTACTCTAATCTCCTATTTTCCTAGCGTAGGGTATTGACAAGGAAAAATAAATGGTTATAATAAAGTCATATTATGACATTATCACATTATGATTTAGAAAGGATGTAACTATGCAATCGGTCAAAAGCATTCAACGAACGTACTATCTGGTGATTTCTCTGTTTTGGTTGGCAACTTCTCTGCCGATCGCGCTTTTCGTCCTGCTGGCCCAAGCGCGCAGCCTGGACTTATTCCAGATCGGGATTGTGATGGGCCTTTATTCATTGACAATTGTTTTGTTAGAGCTCCCAACCGGCGGTCTGGCGGATACCATTGGGCGCAAACGCGTGGCGATTTTGGCCTACAGTTTTATCTTGCTTTCAGGCTTAGTGCTGCTTGGGGCATTCAGCTTCCCGGTTTTCCTGGTTGGTTTTATGCTCAATGGGGTTGGCCGGGCGCTTTCCTCCGGTGCCCTGGATGCTTGGTTCGTGGATGCCCTCAAAGCCGCAGAGCCGGAAATGGATTTGCAGCCCGCTTTTGCCAAGGTAAACACATTTTCCCTGTTGGCATTAGGAATCGGCACTTTAGGCGGCAGTTTGATCCCTGATTTATTCAAGAATCTCCCCCCAGACGGAACCGCGGTGTTCACACCTTTATCCATGCCGCTCGCCATCGCTGGTGTAGTTTACATTTTGTACGACTGCGGCCAGCGAGTGATCCCACAGCTCCTTTGCAGTATCTATTCCGACCAGTTTTTCCAAAGTGGACTGCTCTGCAGCGTAACCAGAAATGATTTGTCCGCCGGCGTGATTATGGGGGGCAACTTCCTCTTCGGGATGTTGGGCAATATGTTGATCACGCCGATTAACAAAGCAATGGGCAAACGCTACGGTCTGGTTGCGGCAATCTTTCATGGCTTGAGAGGTGTGATTTTGATCGGGTTAGCGTTAGTGGGGAATGTGCCTCTGGCGATTGCTTTCTTTTGGTTGGTCTACCTGAATATGGGGGCCGTGAATTCACTGCACAGCACCCTGCTTAACGAGCAAATTCCCTCCGAACAGCGCTCGTCAATGCTTTCCATTGAATCGCTGGCGACTTACATCGGAGGGGCTATCGGCGGCATTTTCCTTGGTTATATCGCTGAGCAAATCTCTATCAGCACGGCTTGGGTGATTGCTGGCGGAACTTTGGTGTTATCATTATTCTTGTACTTGAGGATTGAGGCACTCCAGCAGCAAGAAAGGAAATTGGAACCAGATGGCAAAGAAATACCTGTTCTCGAAGCCAGTTAAAAAGCTGACCATGGCGGAACAAATGGCCGAGACGATTAAAGAATTGATCTTGACCGGCAGCCTGGAACCAGGAGACACCTTACCAACCGAACCCGAACTCTGCGAACAATTTGGGGTCAGCCGGGCTGTTGTCCGCGATGCTACACGCATTTTGATGGCGCTTGGGTTGGTAGATGTAAAACATGGGGCTGGTGTATTTGTCACCGAGTCACAGTCTGCTGCCTTTGGAGAAGCACTGCTGATCGCATTGCGCCGGGCTGGGGCAAGCGCCTGGGATGTTGAAGAGTTTGAACAAATCATGCTGCCGGAAGTGATTGCTCTCGCGGCTACTGCTGCTACGGATGAGGAAATTGCAGAAATGCGTCAATACATCCAGGATTACCGGCTGGTGATTAAAGAATTTTATCAACGTCGATTCGAGGGGCAGCCTATTCTGCCGTCAGAAGAGAAAGCGTTCATTGAAAGTTCAAGACGTATCAGCAAAGCGATTTTCAAAGCTTCCCACAATCATGTTTTTCAGCAGCTCGCAGAGCCATTACTCAAGTTGAGAAATTTACGGCTCTGGCAGGATGATCCTGAGGACACGCCTGAAAGTTTAACGGAGATGGAGATGCTTTACTTCAACACTTTGGTCGATGTGATTGCTTCTCGGGACCCAGGGTTGGCACGGGAACAAGCCCAGCGTTTAATGAAACTTCCACCAGTAGCGGTTGAGACCATGAAGCAGACTCCCGTGGGTGAGCAGCCCAAAATCCCTATCTCGATCTCTCAAATCAATAAGGAGTTGCAGGATAACCCATCATAAACCAGATAATGATCGATTGATTCTGGGATAAAAGATTACGAATAGTACTTCCTGCTCGATGTTGGGGGGAATATGATAAGAGGGGATTGGTGAATCTCGCAGGTATCCCTGAACTATCCCGGAGGTCGAGTGGGTATCCTTTTGCCGTATCGAAACCACATATAGGATCATTAAGGTTTGTGGTCTCGATACACCCCGAGAAATGCGCTCGGGGCACTCGACCACCTAGGCATTTGTTGCAAATTGCCCCTTAATTTATCCATGGGATCCACCACTCCTTAAACAGATTGGATATGACGATTTACAGCAATCTTCCATGTAAAAAATTATCCACATATACTTGCGGCTCGACCGCGGGAATGGACAGGTCCAGGTCAGCCCGCACGATCAGATGTCTGACCATTAAAGGTCCCAATAAAACGCTGATGCTGTTTAATACCGGTTCTTTTTTTGATACTCTCATAATATTTTCCCAGGGAGTCTTAAGTGAATCCTTTAATTCCGGATTGCGCGGGATTTCTATCAGCAGGACAGGGAGAATATCCCCGACGATATCACTCGTTTCGAGATACGCCGCAATGATCGAGTACAGATCAGCTTGGAGATCGCCCGTATAGACCACTTCGGCAAGCGGTACATCTAGGAATTGTGCCTTGATCGCCTGTGCGATCAGATTCAATTTGCTGCCGTATTTGCGGAATAAGGTAGCTTCATGAATCCCTGCCGCGTCGGCGATATTTTGGGTGGTGGCACTCTCATAACCACTTGCTACCACCACATCGATCACCGCTCGATATACATCTTTGTCATTGATCACTTTTGGCATAAATACTCCTTACTGATCAAAATTGTATCATATGCGAGTATTTACTTGCAATAGAAATTGTGGTATTCTTATTGCGAGTATTAACACGCAAAAAGACAATGAGAGTAATCGAATGGCGATCAATAAACAAAATCGGGATGATGTTATGCGGGGTTTAGGTGCGAACGAGCAAGCGATTCTGGAGCGTATCCCTATTCTCTTCCTACGAAAAATTGCTGCAGGGATTGTGCGTGCGAAGATGCGGCTCCAGTTCACTGGCTGGTTGCAGTATTTTCTACCTATAATATTCGTGCTTGTTTTTTTCGTAATTGCTGGAATCGCGAATCTGCTCGATGCCAGGTTGCTTGCAATCCCCTTCCTCGTATTGGGAACAATGATTTTCCTTGTAGCAGTTTTCGATTTGGTGACTGTCAAGTTTCGCCTGCGTTTTCCAGAACACCTCCCTGAGCGGAAGGATGATCTTGAACTCTTTGACCTGATGCGGGCAAGACGGTCCTGCCGTTCCTTCCAAACTCGCAAGATGACCGATACCGACCGCAACGAGTTAATGGAATCGGTGCACGCCCATATGGAAGAACCCCAGATCGGTCAATCCCCGGTACGTTTTGAATATATTTCTGCCCCGCTAACCGTGTGGCCGACGGTCAATGCGACCGAGTTCCTGGTTGCCCTAACCCCAAAGGAATATGACCGGATTGCCGTGATCGACGTCGGCAGAAGTTTGCAGAAGATTGTCATGGACGCCACCCGGATGGGTTTGGGTACCTGCTGGATCGGCCCTGGTGCAGACCATGTCAGCATTATAAAGAATTTGGGCGACCGCTTCGACCCTGAAAAGGACCATATCATCTGCGTCTGCGCAGTCGGCTATAAGTCGAGCTATATCCCCATTTTTTTGCGGCTGTTTAATGCCCAATTTAAGCGCCGCTTACCGCTTTCGGAGCTCTTTTTTGCAGATACAAGTTTTGAGCAGCCGCTGGACTTGGACACCGCTCCCTTCAATCGGTTTGGACGTAATTACGAGATCTGCCAATGGGCGCCATCTTCTTATAATGGGCAAACCACTCGCTGTGTAGCGAATACCGAAGAAAACGGGGATGTGAAAAGTTTTGATTTCTATGCCACCACGGCGTCGCGATACTATGCGCCTGTCGCGCTGGGAATTTGGTGCGCGAATTGGGAAATGGGATGTGTGACGCTGGACATTCACGGGCACTTTGCCGTATTGTCGGCGGGAGAAAGAGGGGTCCGAGATGAGAATACTCATCCCAAACTGCCCAGATACGATGTGAGTTGGGTATTAGACGAGAAGTTCTAGAACTTAAAGGGGATATTTCTAAACAGTAAAATTCCGTTCTTAGTCTAACCGTGATCAATTTGTAGAGTTTAGATACGTATATCCACTTAAGTATTTAAGGTAGCCATAGCTGGGATTGTATCCTGCGTTGTTGACGGAAAATTTTTGGTGCCGCAACCAAAAGTAGAAATGTGCGTACTATATAGTACATCTATTGGACTCAAGTTGGTAATGGTGGGGTATCTATGAAAACGAAAATGAAGTTAAGGGTTGGGGTAATCCTTCTAATCCTGGTGCTTATTTTTATCTCAGTAAGCTGCACAATGGATTCTGCAACTTCACTGGACAAAAAAATTGAGCGCGTAGAACAAGGTCTGCTCGCCGACCAGTCAGATCCGCCATGGAAGAGGATGAATCTTGCCGATCGCATGGCATTCTATAAGGTACCTGGGGTGTCGATTGCGGTGATCAATGACTACCAAATCGAATGGGCCAAAGGCTATGGTGTGCTGGAAGCAGGGAGGGATCAACCGGTAACAACGGAGACACTTTTTCAAACGGGCTCGATCGCAAAACCTATCGTGGCTGCTGCCGCGCTCCATTATGTGGAAGCCGGTGATCTCGATCTGGATGGTGATGTGAACAACAAGCTGGTTTCGTGGAAAATCCCAGAGAACGAATTCACCGCTCAAGCACCAGTTACCCTGCGTCGTCTCCTGAGCCACAGTGCTGGGATGACATTTCAAGGATTCCGCGGTTATGCGCAAGGAGAAGCAATCCCCAACCGCCAACAGATCTTAGACGGGGAAACTCCTGCCAACTCTCCCCCCATACGGGTAAACTTTGTACCCGGCACACAATACTTTTATTCTGGTGGGGGATATATGATCGTCGAGCAGTTATTGGTTGAT
>JARROY010000211.1:0-6439 GCA_037383445.1 Anaerolineales bacterium
AGCTTCTTGTTAACCATTACCACCAGGACCATTTCATCATCCCGAATCCCGCCGCGCTCGGCAAACCCAATTCCAACTCCAACAACGTTCGCTTTTCCCATTAAACTATTGGCGAACTGGTCCTTTATTTTTTTGTTCTGCTCATAACGGTCCATATAATTGTTCTAGGATTGTCTAAAAAGTAATATTTAGGATATTAAGCACCTCTTCGATTGGGCAGAAGATGGTGGTTGAGGTAGAACCGGCAAACAGCAGCCCGACAGCATTGTTCGAGTTGCCATCCACCACCAAGGACCCAGAATCCCCGCCCTGAGACATGCCACCAGCTACGAGCTGCCCTTCAAACCTGGCAGTTCGGCCTGCACCATAGCTCACATCCACCGAAGCATCCATGGTATTGATTGTCCCGGTGGTATAGCCGGTGGTTCGGCCAGATTTTCGCACCGCCATTCCCAGAGCCGGCGGCACGGTCCCCGTTATTGGACCAATATCGATAATATCATCAATTACATCGGCATCATTAAGTGGGCGCGCAAGAGCAGCATCAATCCGATTCGTGGCCTGCTGCTGCCGGACTGTCTCCACTCGATGACTAGAACCCAGAGCTTTGGCAATCGCATTTCCAACACCGGCAAACATACTGGCAATGCTGCAAGTACCCGGCTCAGAGCTGAACACGATCGGTTCAAACCTTTCCAAAACGGCAATCTGGTCAGTGGCTATTTGCCCACCATCCGCTGGTCCGGGTTGGAGGATCGCATCCCCAAGATTGGCGTCATTGCTGTTTGCTAATACATGATTATTAGAGAGGATCAGCCGAGTCCCGGTAGCTTTGTCTCTCACCACTACCCCCAGGGTGCCAGCAGTAATACTATAATGTCCGATACTTACACCTCCCAGAGCAGGCCGATATCGCCCCGTGTTCGCCAAGGCAACAATTTCCCCTACCTGAACCACATCTGTCACCACACCATCCACAGCCGAGGGGATCAATGCCGCTTGTGGCAAATTGCTTGTCTTTTTCGTCACCAGGCATATAACGGATAGCTCATCGGTGACAACGCCATTGGATACTTTATAACCAATTCCTACGCCATTGACGTTTGGCTTAGAAAATAAGGCTTCTTGATAATTTTGTTTTGCTTGGCGAATTTTATTAAAAGCATTACTGTCCACTGTTACTACCTCCTGATTCTGGGGAAAACTGTTGGCTAAAACTGCCTGAATCCATTTTAGCACAATCAGGATTAAATTCCTACAAGGTTTGTCCGAGTTTGTCTGTTTCAAAACCCAGTACAATCATTTAGGTAATATGTCAGCCGAGTTTGGCATCCATTAATAGCTAGGAGGTTATCCAATGACTGAACAAATCACCGTTTACAGCACAACCTGGTGCCCAGATTGTAAAAGAGCTAAAAAATTCTTCAACGACCATCGTATCCAATATAAAAATATCGATATCGAAAAAGATTCTCAGGCAATGGCCTACGTAAAAGAGGTCAACCAGGGAATGCGCATTATTCCCACAATTGTCTTTCCGGATGGCAGCATCTTAACGGAACCCAGTAATGCAGAGCTCGCTGAAAAATTAGGCATAAAAACCAAAGCCAGCCAAAAATCCTACGATGCCATTGTGATTGGGGCAGGGCCATCTGGGCTGACAGCCGCGCTGTATATGACCAGGGAAGGGATTGACGTACTAGTCATTGAAAAAGCCAGCATCGGCGGGCAGATTGGCGTCACCCAGACATTAGAAAATTATCCCGGGTATGATGAAGGCATTAATGGGGCTGAATTTGCCGATAGGCTTGGAAGACAAGCACGAAAATTTGGCGCTGAAATCCTCGAAGCCCAGGAGGTGACCAACATTTCCAGGGAAGGGATTTTCTGGATGGTGGAAACAGCGGATGGCTCATCTTACAATTGCAAAGCGATCTTAATCTCAACCGGAGCGCGCTACAGGCGTTTGAACATTCCAGGCGAGGAAGAATTAATGGGAGTCAATGTGCATTTCTGTGCAACCTGTGACGGGGCTTTCTACAAAGGAAAGAAAGTGTTGGTTATTGGTGGCGGCAATAGCGGGTTTGAGGAAGGACTTTTCCTGACCAAATTTGCTGACCAGGTCGATATTGTAGAGTTTCTTCCCCAAATCAAAGCCAGCCAAATATTACGAGAAAGCGTGGAAAGAAACCCCAAAATGAGCGTCACGGTCAACCACTCAGTGAAAGAATTCATCGGAGAAAATAACCTGGAAAAGGTTCTGGTAGAAGACCGCGCTACAGGTGAGATTAAGGAATGGGAGTATGATGGCGTGTTCGTCTTCATCGGTCTCACTCCCAACTCTGATCTGGTGGAAAATTTGGTAGAAATAGACAAACACGGCTTCGTCTTGACTGATAAAACCCTGATGACATCCCAAAACGGTTTGTTTGCTTCGGGAGATGTCCGGGCATACTCTACCAAACAAGCTGCGGCGGCTGCGGGTGAAGGGGTTACTGCTGCCCTGATGATGCGCCAATATTTGGATGAAGTTGGATAATTGACGATTTAATAACTCAGAAAATACGTCCTTTTTAAGAGTAATGAAAAATACCACCGGAAAATCGGTGGTATTTTTTCCTTACTCAGGGTTCCTCATGTACTACGGCTGGTTGGTCAGGCCCATTTTTACATAAGCTTCAGCCATGGCATTCCAGCGGTAGGCGAGTAAATCATCTGCATTATCATGATAATTGAGCAGTCCTTTGTCGGCATATGCCCGGGCCATAGCAGTCCAGCGGTAGGCCATCAGGTCACCAGAATTGATTCCATCATTGAGCAAACCCAATCTGTCATATCCCTTGGCCATCTCCTGCCAGCGGTAGGCCAGCAGATCATCCGCATTGTTGTGGTAGTTGAGCTGTCCATTATCCGAATAAGCGTCAGCCATAGCGTTCCAGCGATAGGCCATCAGGTCGCCAGGGCTCATTCCATCATTGAGCAAGTCATGCTCTCCATACCATTTTGCCATCTCAACCCAGCGGTAGGCTAATAAATCTTCAGGTTCCTTGAGGCTGAAGCTGATCTGATCCACGGGCTGTGAGGGAAACTCCATGGCTGGAATAACATAGGCACTTCCGCACCCTACCAAGATCACCGCGCTGATCAGCACCAAGCTGACAACAATTACTGGAAAAATTGATTTCTTTTTCATTTTAGGTCTCCTCTTGAAAATTGGTCGATAGTTTACTCAGATAAATTCCTTCTTGACGCTGAAAACATTGATTGTTCATCTTTGTACTTACTGTAACAAAACGACCGTTTCTCGATGTATGTTGGCGCGTCTTTTTAGCGTATTTTCTGAATTTGGCTGATTTTTGCTATAATGTAGGTGAGGGCACCATCTAAAAATGAAGGTTCCCGACCAATCAAATGTCATACTGAAGAACGGGCAAATATACCAGTGGAACAGTTTGCCCGATCTAAACGAAACAGCCTGCTCGTCCTAGCCAGGTTGGTCGGGGGTGGTGAAAATTGGAATGACATTACACATAAACCTGCTCGGGCAGTTTAAAATCCTCGCGAACAATACACCTCTTGACCTGCCATCCCGACCCGCTCAGTCCTTACTGGCGTATTTATGTTTAAATGCCGGAACAATCCATCGGAGGGAAACCCTGGCAGGTATGCTGTGGCCAGACACTACCGACTCCAATGCCCGCAGTTATCTTCGACAAGCGCTTTGGCGTATTAGAAAAGCCTTCGAAGAAAGTGACGTTCCTTGTGATTCCTATTTAGACATTACCGATCTCAGTATTTCTTTTCATCAAAACTCGAATTATTGGTTGGATGCCAATATGGTCCTTAAACCTGTTGAAGAGCAATCCACCCAAGAATTAATGGAGAACCTCCAACATTACACCGGGGAATTACTCCCTGGTTTTTATGATGAATGGATTCTCCCCGAACGAGACCGATTCCAAGCGGTTTACCACCACGGAATGAATTTTCTCCTGGATCGGCTGATCCAGGCAGAACAATGGGCAGAGACGATCAAATGGGGTGAACAATGGATCAAGTTGGGATACGCACCAGAACCTGCTTTTCGTGCACTGATGCGTGCGTATGCATCCTTGGGGGACCGGGGAATGGTCAATGCCACCTATCAGCGCTGTGAGAAAGCCTTGGAACAAGATTTGGGTGTTATGCCTTCCCAGGAAACACAGATCCTTTTCCAACAGCTTTGCCGCGAAGAAACCAGACCTGAAACCCCAACCTCTAAACCACGTACCCAAACCCGAACTCAAACCTTGGATCTATTTTCTGGGGAACCACCAATCCCATATGAGCAGCCTACTTTTGTAGCCAGAGATCTTGAACTAAACCGGCTGGATGGGTTTCTCGACCTGGTCTATGGATGTGATGGTCAAATCATATTCATTACTGGGGAAGCCGGCAGCGGCAAAACCGCCCTCATCCACGAATTTACCCGGCTGGCTCAAAAGACTCATCCAGAACTGATCGTGGCGAGTGGATACTGCAACGCCCAAACGGGTATTGGCGATCCCTATATGCCTTTTAGGGAAATCCTTGAAATCCTGACCGGAGATATTAAAGCACGTTGGGATGCAGGCGCCATCACCAAGTCTCTAGCCCAGGCAATCTGGAACATCCACCTTTTTTGAGCAGTACATAAAAATACTGCAAGAGACCTCCCAGCACGTACCGTTAATCCTGGTGATCGACGATCTGCAATGGGCCGATCTAGGTTCAATCAGTCTCCTCTTCCATTTAGGGCGTCAGCTGGCCGGGTGTCGACTCCTGATAATTGGCGCTTACCGGCCAGAGGAAGTCCTGGTCGGGCGGAATGGAGACCGGCACCCATTAGTGCCCGTCATCCGCGAGCTTCAGCGTATCCATGGAGATATTATCATCGACATGGACCAAGCTGAAAGTTGGGCATTCATGGAAGCTTTTCTCGATTCTGAACCCAATCGGTTAGGAGAAGAATTCAGGCAGATGCTCTATCGCCAGACCCGCGGGCATCCTTTATTTACAATTGAATTTCTGCGCGGGTTGCAGGATCGGGGGGACCTGATCCAAGACGAGAAAGGTGTTTGGATAGAGGGAGCAGCATTGGATTGGGAAACGTTTCCAGCCAGAGTTGAAGCAGTGATCACAGAACGAATCGACCGGTTACCTGCTGCAATGCAAACCGCCTTACATATCGCCAGTGTAGAAGGAGATGTGTTCACAGCCGAAGTTGTGGCCCAGGTTCAGGATATCAACAAACACGAGCTGCTCAATCAATTAAGCAACGATCTGGATCGCAAGCATCGTCTCGTGAAAGCGCAAAGTATCCAGCGGGTGAATAATCATCTGCTGTCTAACTACCGGTTTCAGCATGTTCAATTCCAAAAATATCTATACAACAGTTTAGACCAGGTAGAAAGAGTCCATTTACACGAACAAATTGGGCAGATCTTGGAAAGCCTGTACGAAGTAAAAGAAATTCCAGAAAATTTAAAGGATATTTCCACATCTGTTACACCCATCGTCCGCTTGGCTCACCACTTTCAGGAAGCGCAGAATATCCCCAAAGCCATCAGCTATTTGTATCTGGCAGGTGAGCGGGCTGTTCAACTTTCAGCCTACCAAGATGGGATCACCCACCTCAATAAGGGACTAGCCCTGCTCGAAACACTTCCGAAAACGCCTGAACGAAACCGGCAAGAACTCTCTCTTTTGTTAGCCTTAACCAAAGCGCTCAAAGGGGCCGAAGGAATGGCACCGCCTGAGGTTGAAAGGATTCTTAAACGCGCTCAAGCAGTTGGCCAGCATATTGGAGAACCTTCCCAGCTGTGTTCTTTGATCGGTGAATTAACAATTGTCTATTTCGTCAGAGCGGAATATCTTCGTGCCAAACAACTCGCGCAAGAAGTCCTGGAGTTGTCCATCAACGCAGATGACCCGATCCAGATTGCCATTGGACGTTGGCAATTAGGATTTGTTGAATTCGCCTTGGGAGACTTCGTCTCCGCCCGGGAACACCTCCAGCAAGTTATTACCGCATTCGATCCGGGCGAATACCATCATCAATTTATCTTCTTTAAAGGGACGAATGTAGTCTTAAGTGCTATGGCTTACGATGCCTGCTGCCTTTGGTGCCTCGGATATCCAGATCAGGCAGTGGATCGATGTCAGGAAACCATCCGTATTGCTCATCATTTCTACCATCCCTTCACAATGGCCGATGTGATTACCTTCTGCGGCTGTTTACTCAATGAAATGCGTGGAAATCCAACTGCCCTACTGGAATATGCAAACACTATAATCGAATTATCGGATAGGATTGGGATGGGTTGGCGTGGCGCTGCATGGAAGTTCCGCGGGGTAGCACGGATCATTTTGGGCCAATTTAAAGAAGGGATAGCGGATGTACTTTATGGCATGAGAGAAG
>JARROY010000212.1:0-4645 GCA_037383445.1 Anaerolineales bacterium
CCAATGAGAAGACCGGAAACATCAAAGTGACAGCCGGACCGGCGATAGAGCGTCAGGGAGACCTGGCTGCAATCCTCTCGAATTTAAGAGAGGGAGATGTGCTCTTCATTGATGAGATTCACCGATTAGGACGTGCAGTAGAAGAGGTTCTTTATCCTGCCATGGAAGATTTTGCCCTGGATATCGTCATCGGCAAAGGGCCTGCTGCTCGTTCTGTCCGCTTGAAATTACCCCACTTCACCGTGATTGGTGCAACGACGCGGTTGGCGCTGGTAACGGCACCCCTCAGGGCGCGCTTCGGTGCAGTGTACCGGATGCATTTCTATTCAATAGGTGCAATGGAATCTATCGTGAGACGGGCAGCGATACGTCTGGATGTCCATGCGGAAAATGACGGCATCCACGAGATTGCCCGTCGGGCACGCGGCACTCCGCGGGTCGCCCTGCGCTTACTCCGGCGCGTGAGGGATTTCGCTCAGGTGCGCGCCAATGGAAATATTACCGTCCAGGTAGCCGATGATGCGTTAAATTTAATGGATGTCGACACGTTGGGGTTGGATGATATGGATCGCCGGGTACTGCGGGCGATCATCGAGAAGTACAACTGTGGCCCAGTCGGCTTAAACACAATTGCGGCTTCGGTCCACGAGGAAGAAGACACCATCAAAGATGTAGTTGAACCGTATTTGCTGCAGCTCGGCTTTTTGGAACGCACTTCTCAGGGGCGGTTGGCGACTCAACAAGCATGTTTACACCTTGGACTTCCTTACCCAGATAACCAGCCTCCCAGACTT
Source organism: Anaerolineales bacterium (assembly GCA_037383445.1). Taxonomy (GTDB): domain Bacteria; phylum Chloroflexota; class Anaerolineae; order Anaerolineales; family UBA11579; genus UBA11579. Next base: position 795 of record JARROY010000212.1, read on the forward strand.
TTCTGATTTATGGAACTGACAACCATTGGAAAGATCTTAGCCATTATTGGGGTTGTCCTCTTGCTGCTTGGAGGCGCTCTGGTTTTAATGGGCCGGTTTGGCATCAAGCTTGGACAGCTGCCCGGGGATATTCGTATCCAGACTGATTCTTTTACCTGTGCTTTTCCGCTGGTTAGTTCGATCTTGATCTCCCTGCTGCTGACAGTCGTGTTGAATGTCCTGATGCGCTGGCTGAACAAATAAAGGTAGCAGATGAAACTCTCGGATTTTGATTATCAGCTGCCTCCAGAACGGATTGCCCAAACCCCAGTGGAACCGCGCGACTCTTCACGATTGTTGGTGCTTGACCGCAAAACGGGCACCATTCAGCATTCTGTCTTTTCGAATATTCTTGCTTTCCTGAACCGGGGAGATTTGCTGGTGATCAACCAGACCCGGGTGCTGCCAGCCCGGGTTTATGCTCGAAAAGTTCCAACTGGTGGGAAGATTGAACTGCTGCTCCTCAACCGGCGTGATCCAACTTTGTGGGAAGCACTGGTGGGAGGCAAACGGGTAAAAAAGGGGTTGCAACTCTCCCTTTCACAAGATTTGATCGCTGAAGTAGAAGAGGTGCTTGACGGGCCGCGGCGTTTGCTCCGCTTCAACCAACCCATAGAGCCTTATCTAGGGAAAATTGGAGAGATGCCGCTGCCACCCTATATCCACGAGCGCCTGCTGGATCAGGAACGCTACCAGACTGTCTATGCGCGGGAAACCGGTTCGGCAGCCGCTCCGACCGCGGGTTTGCATTTCACACCTCGCCTATTAACTGGGATCCGAGATGCTGGCATCGGAATTGCGGAAGTGACTCTGCATGTTGGATTGGATACTTTCGCCCCAGTCACGGAGCAAGATGTCACCCAGCATCACATTCACACCGAGTGGTGCTCGCTTTCTCCTCAAACAGCGCAACAAATCAACCAAGTCAAGCAGGCCGGCGGACGTGTGATTGCAGTAGGCACGACCAGCGTCCGCACACTTGAGACGACGGCCGGAAGGTCGGAAGCGAATGGGTGGGTCGTGCCATTCGAGGGTGCAACAGATTTATATATTCTCCCTGGCTATTCCTTCAAGGTAGTGGATGTTATGATTACAAATTTTCATCTGCCGCGCTCTACGCTGCTGATGTTGGTCAGTGCGTTTGCAGGCCGGCAGACCATTCTGGATGCATATCAGGAAGCCATTCAGCAGGAATACCGGTTTTATTCTTTTGGGGATGCGATGCTAATTTTATAAAATCTGGTTTGTCAACCATCATTTAAATTACCCAATCTGCATGATAGATTTATTTCTCTTTAGGGGATTGAACTCGGGGCTCCTACTGTATAATGGTGGAAAGAAATTAAGCCAAGAGGTGATCAATGCGAGCAGTTGATATCATTATAAAAAAGCGAGATCGTGGAGAACTGACCACCGAAGAAATCCAGTATTTTATTTCTGGCTATACAAGGGACGAGATTCCCGATTACCAGGCAGCTGCCTGGGCGATGGCAGTGCTTCTGAATGGAATGTCATCTCGAGAGATTACCGATCTGACTTTGGCCATGGCGCACTCCGGGGACATGCTGGATCTAAGCGGGGTGGTGGATGTCGCTTTGGATAAACATTCTACCGGCGGGGTGGGGGATAAAACTTCTTTGGTTGTGCTGCCCCTTGTGGTGGCCAGTGGAGCGCCCGTCGGAAAGATGTCTGGCCGTGGATTGGGCTTTAGCGGGGGAACGCTAGATAAAATGGAATCGATCCCAGGTTTCCGGACCAACCTGACAAAAGATGAATTTCTGGCGCAATTGAAATCGATCGGGATCGTATTAACCGGGCAGACCGGAGATTTAGCCCCGGCGGATGGAAAATTGTACGCCCTGCGGGATGTCACCGGAACGGTTCCGTCCATCCCATTGATTGCCTCTTCCATTATGAGTAAAAAGATCGCGGCTGGTGCCCAGCGGATCGTCTTAGATGTCAAAACTGGTTTAGGCGCTTTTATGCATTCGGTAGACGAGGCCCGGGAACTGGCTGAATTGATGGTGGAAATCGCCCGTTTGGCAGGGGGCCGTGCCACTGGTTTAATCTCGGATATGAACCAGCCCCTTGGGTTTGCCGTCGGGAATGCACTTGAGGTAAAGGAAGCCATTCAAACCCTAAAGGGCAATGGCCCGGCAGATTTTACAGAACACTGTTTTGAAGTGGCAGCTCATATGCTTTGCTTGGACGATAAGGCAAACACAGTATCCCAAGGGCGAGAAATTATTGAAGAGGTTTACCGGTCTGGCAGAGCCCTAGATAAGTTTAAGCAGCTCGTCCGGGCCCAGGGTGGGGACGTAAGCTACGTAGAAAATCCGGAGAAACTTCCCCGGGCAGATCTTATTGAAACCACGAATGCACCACGCAGCGGTTATTTGTCTCAGGTGCATGCCAGGATCGTTGGAGAAATGGCAGTGGAGCTCGGAGCGGGGCGTTCCAAAAAGGGCCAGGCGATCAAACATGATGTAGGTATTGAGATCCACCATAAGGTTGGTGATTATCTTGAAGCTGGCGAACCATTATTTACCGTCCACGCCGATTCACAAGAGATCTTAGACCAAGTTTGCCCACAACTCCTAAATGCCCATCAATGGAGTGATCAAGCGGTTGAACCGCTGCCTCATTTCTATGAGACCGTGATGGACCGCGAATAATCCTGTGAAAAACTTGTGATAAAAGAGACAGCCCTCCACCAAATTTAGTGGAGGGCTGTTGCGTCAAACGAAGAGAACAAGCAAGCTTGTGTGTTTATGAGGGGTAGTCGTATCCCGCCATGTATGCAATTCCTACTGTACCGGGGCCGGTATGTGTACCAACGGTTGGAGCTACATTGGTGACAATTTGTTCTTTGAGGGGCAGTTGTTTAGAAACTTGTTCCAGCACCATTTCTGCATCTTCCAAGGCATTGGCATGAATGGCGGCCATGTAAATCGGTCTTTGATCGCCGATTCGTTCGACGGCTAAATCAGCCAAACGGCTCAACGATTTTTTGCGTGTGCGGACATTTTCGGCGGGTTCAATCTGTCCGTCGACCACTTGCAAGAGTGGTTTTAGATTTAATGCGGATCCTAACAGACGCTTAGCCCCTCCAATTCTCCCGCCGCGGTGCAGAAATTCGAGCGTGTTAACGGTGAGCAGGATACCGGTGTGTTTGCTGGCGTCTTCGACGATTTTCTTACACTCAGCCAGTGTTTTGCCATCTTGGGTCGCTCTGACTGCCATCAGCAGCGGCCAGCCTTCTCCCATTGAAGCAGACAGGGTGTCGACGTTTTCAATGTTGGCTTCTGGCAACATGGCTTTGGCCTGTTCTGCAGAAGAAAATGTGCCAGACAGTTTATGAGAAATATGCACGCCGAGAATGTCTTTGCCCTCGGCGACTAAATCGTCATAGATCGATTTAAAGTACGCCGGTGTCGGCTGCGAAGTGGTTGGTAGAGTGCTGGATTTTTCCAGACGGTTGAAGAATTCTTCCGCGGTAATATCGTACCAATCGCGCAGTTCTTCCCCGTCCCAAATTACCACTGAAGGGGCAACTTTTATACCGTATTTATCGATCCAGTCCCTGGGAATATAGGCGGTAGAGTCGGTGATAAGAGCGACTTTATTTGCCATTTTCAGATCTCCTTATTCTATTGACAGTTAAGATTTATCAATTTGATACGATATAGAAAAATCATCGTACCACCCCGGATATTTCACGATCCTATCAAAGGTTTCCGATTGGTTTAAAACCCCAAACTTGGTAAAAGTTACGTTTGGGAGATAAACAAGGGAGAAACATTCCCCAGATA
>JARROY010000213.1:0-4644 GCA_037383445.1 Anaerolineales bacterium
GCCGATTGATTGAATAAATTCCTTAAGGGGATCAAAAGAACGCCTGACACCGGCATCGATCAGGGTCAGGCCGGACTCCTCTGCGATCAAAAAGCAGTTGCTTATCCGCAGGTCAATCTGGTAAACGCCGGGGATGATTTCTATGGCAGTTCCTCCTCTTGCAGTTCCATCCAGTCCCCGCGCCACAAAGCCAGATCCACCTGCACAGCCAATGCACCGGCGCGCCGCATCTCATCCACCTGTTGCCGCTCGTAAACCCCACCAGCGCCAATTACGGGGATGCCCATGGCATACAGTTCAGCCGTCATCTGGAGTCCAAGAGGAAAAACTGCCGGGCCATACACCCGTCCGTGCATGAACGTCTCGTTGACCGGCAGGGAACCCCGCGGGGCTCCCAGGCTGATGGCCGCCGCGCCGGCTTCTTCCACTAGGGGGGCCAGTTCGATGCTCCTGTCCAGCGGCAGGCGGGCAATGACCGGGATTTCGCCCAAAGCAGCGGCCACAATTTCTGCTGCTTCCTCCCCACCGATCGAGTGGGGAAATCCAATCTCGACTGCTGAAACATTCTCAACAATCTCCAGTTGCAGCACACACGCCTGGATTTCCTCGGGCCTGGATGCCAGCAGATGGACAATCACCGGCAGCGGCGACTGCGACCAGCGCGGAGCAAATTGGCTGATCACCTGGCGGAAACCCGGGTTGGGATGCCCACTATGCAGCAGAACACCGCCGGGGAACTCCTTCCAGCGTGTGGTGGCCGCAGGTCTGCGCGGCTGAACGCTGATCGGGTTGGTGACAAAAGCACCAAATTCTGCCCAGGGGAGCGGTGTTCGCAGGTCTGGTGCAAAACCCAAACTGCCGGCAGCGTTCATCAGCGGTGGGTCAATCAACAGGGAGTGCCGCAGATTTTCTTCCATATCGGTATTATATCCCGAGATAATGCCGGTGGTCTCATCAGGTTTTCCCGCCGCTTAAGCCTTTAAAAACTTTAACCAACATGCATCTCAGCCCCGGACACAAGATGATATAATCAAATTCAACTTTTTTAAGATGAACGCTATTATTTTGAGATTTGGAGAAAAACCATGGCGATAGAACCCAACAAAAAACGAGGCGCCCCTAAACACACAACCTTCTCTGCCCTGATTGCCGGATTGCCGTTGATGTTTATTGCTGGGCTGTTCGTCGGCTTCCAACTGTGGGGAAAACCGAACGTGCAGGCTGACCTGGCCGCTGGCAGCGCATCTGCTGAAGTCCCGCGCTACGAAATTCAGATTAGTGCAGATGACCCGGTGATCGGCAGTGAAAATGCCCCGGTGACGATTATTGAATTCAGCGATTACGAATGCCCCTACTGCCAAAGATATCACAGCCAGACCTACCAACAGATTCTGTCCACCTACGGTGACCAGATCCGCTATGTATATAAGGACCTGCCCCTGAGTTCTATTCATCCCAATGCGGTTTCAGCGGCCAATGCGGCCCACTGTGCTTATGAACAAAATGCCTTCTGGGAGTACCATAATTTACTCTTCAGTATGCAATTGGGGTTAAGCGACAGCGCTTATAACGGCTATGCCCAACAGTTGTGATTGGACGCAGCCTCTTTTGAAGAATGCCTCAACGAGGGGCGTTACATCGAAACTGTATTGCAGGATACCAGCATACTGACGGCGATCAATGCCCCACTCTCCACGCCAACTTTCTTTATCAACGGGCAGTACCTGGCAGGAGCCCAGCCCTTCTCGGAGTTTGCCCGGCTGATTGATGCTGAATTGGCCAACAGCAATTAACCCCTCATAGTACAGGTGCTCTTCACTATGAAGAGCACCTCTTTACTACCTTTTATGATATGAGCTTTCTATTCAGCCGGGACGAAGGTGAGGGTTTCACCGTCGGCCATAAAGATCATCAACTGACCTTCGCTGAGTTCAAAACTTTCTGCATTTCCCAACATTTCCAGATAAAGGCTCTCCTGCTCCATCACCCCTTCAGGTTCCATGCAGTACATCTCGGTCATGAACATGGCGCTAAAAGAGATCTTATCGCCATCGACCTGGTAAGAACCACCATATTGGTTGCAGCTTGCAGATCCGGACACTTCTCCATCCGTAAAGACAATCGTCGGTTTGGCAGCTTCAATCGGTGTAGTATTGCGGTATGCAAACAGCACCCAAGAGGTACCATCCAGGTCAGCAGCATTTTGTGCGCCAATACCGCCGCAAGCTGACAAAGCAAGCATTACAATCAATATTACAGTTGCAGAGTAAAGTTTCTTTTTCATCATCAGTTTCCTTTTTTTCTATAATTCACCAACCAAACGCTTGTCACACCAGAAAAGTTCCCACAAGAAATGAAAACTGTGAAATTCCTCACCATATATTACCAGTTTGGGGACTGCGAAGCCTAGGGCCAGTTGACTTGGTTTCAACATTTGCCTATACTAGTAAGTGGATTAACTGCTCACTTTAAATGCATGGGAACACTCTTTGAGCAGATGGGGAGAAAATTTTTTTATTCTTAAAATGGGGGAAATAAGTTTTCAAAGAGGAGGTGATTGGGGAAAATTTCGTTTTAATAACTATCCCTTTTATACGGCTTGGAGAAAGGATTTTATGCATGAAAACTGTCTTTGTGCACCCTGAACGCTGCATTGGCTGCAAGCAGTGCGAATCTGCCTGTGCTGTAGCCCATTCGCAGACCAAGAATTTGTTCCTGGCCGTTTTTGAGTCTCCTACCCCTAAACCACGCATCCATACTGAACAAGGCCTGGCAATGAACACCGCTTTTCCAAACAAGTGCCGGCACTGCAGTCCAGCTCCTTGCATGGCCGTCTGCCCCAGCGCTGCTATCCAGCGCCCGGCGGACCATCCGGATATCGTCTTGATTGACCCACACAAATGCATTGCCTGCGGCATGTGCGCAATGGTCTGTCCATTTGATGTGATTACCTACTATCCGCTGGCTGCTGCACCTGAGCGGCAAAGTGTTGCTGTCAAGTGCGATCATTGCATCGAACGCCAGCGGCATGGCCAGGTACCGGCTTGTGTAGAGGCCTGCAAAGTCAGCGCCTTGGAGTTCGGTGAAATTAATGAGCTTGCCAAAGCAGGCCGGATATTGTATTCAGAGACTGTATCTATGGCTGTTGGGGAGATTGAAACTCAAGCCGCCTCGATTCCTGCAAATGTTGAGGCGTGGCGTGGGTTTGGTGCGGCTGTGACTCAATTAAATTCAAACGGCAAGAGAGGAGCGTGAAGCATGACTACCTTTAGTCAAAACGGCTTCAAGAAAATGAGCATCAATGCCGATACGCAGGCCATGTTGAAAGTGGCTCGCGAGAACGGCATCGAAACCGTCTGGGACCGCCTAGAGAAACAGCAGCCCCAGTGCGGATATTGTAATTTAGGAACCAGCTGCCGCATCTGTACGATGGGCCCCTGTCGCGTGGATCCCTTCGGGGACGGACCGCAGAAGGGGGTCTGCGGAGCAGATGCAGATATCATCGTCGCCCGCAACTTGGCGCGGATGATCGCCGCCGGCGCTTCTTCCCACTCAGACCACGGGCGCGACATCCTGGAAACACTGCATATCGTCGGTGAGGGGAAAACAGACGTTTATACGATCACCGATACTGAAAAGCTCAAAAGATTGGCGGATGAATACAACATCCCAACCGATGGCAAGAGCGACCAGGAAATTGCCAAAGATTTGGCCTGGGAGATGATGGAAGACTACGGCATGCGCCGCGACAAGCTCCCAATGGGAGGACGCGCCCCGCAAGCCCGCCAGGATCTTTGGGATAAGGTTGGTGTATACCCGCGCGGTATCGACCGCGAAAACGTAGAAATGCTGCACCGCACCCATATGGGTGTGGACAATGATTGGGTCAACATCCTGCTGCATGCCGTCCGCACCAGTTTGAGCGACGGCTGGGGCGGCTCGATGGTTGCCACCGAACTGTCCGATACGCTTTTCGGGACCCCGACTCCAAAGATGTCAAAGATGAACCTGGGGTCACTTAAAGCAGACCATGTCAACATCATCCTGCATGGCCACAACCCAATGCTCTCGGAAGTGATCGTTGTGGCCGCCATGGATCCCGAACTGATCAAGCTGGCCGAGGAGAAAGGTGCAAAAGGAATCAACCTGGCAGGCGTGTGCTGCACGGGTAACGAAGTGCTGATGCGTAAGGGCATTCCTATGGCTGGCAACCACCTGATGCAGGAACTGGTCATTATGACTGGCGCGGTTGAAGCGATGGTGGTGGACTACCAGTGCATCATGCCAGCTGTGACCGAAACGGCCAAGTGTTTCCACACCAAGGTGATCAGCACCTTTGACAAGGCAAAATTCCCCGGTGCGGAGCACATCAGCTTTGATCCGGGACGCGGCCTGGAGATTGGCAAACAGATCGTGCGCACTGCCATCGAGAATTTCGAAAACCGTGTGCCGGAACGCGTCTATATTCCAGTTGAACCGGTTGAGATGATGACCGGCTTTTCGATTGAGGCTATCCTCGGAGCGTTGGGAGGCACACCCCAACCGCTGATCGATGCAATCGTGGCCGGCAGCATTCGCGGCGCGGTGGGCATCGTCGGCTGCAACAATCCCAAGATCAAACAGGACTTGGGGCATACGGAACTC
>JARROY010000214.1:0-4635 GCA_037383445.1 Anaerolineales bacterium
ATGTCAGGAAGCATGATATCCAGTACAATCAGGTGCGGTAGATCCTGCCGGGTTTTCTCCAACGCCTGACTTCCGCGGGCGGCAACCTCAACATCGTAACCCTGTCCGCTGAAATATATCTTCAGCATGTTTGAGATGTCGAAATCGTCTTCTACAACCAATATTCTCGCTTTACCCATACGTTCCTCCCAATCAATTAAGATGACTGCTGTGCTGCCTGGGCGTGCAGCCATGTTGCTTCAATTTGTTCCGCACTGATATTTTTTTCAAACGAGCGGAATCCACTTAATTTAAACCCATGTTTTATTGCTATTGTATCAATCTCTTCTACCTGTTGGGGCGAAATATTCTTTCCTAACGTGTAGCTTTCAAATCTTCCTTCCAGGGCCAGGGCCATCGTTTCAGCCATACAGGCATACGCCTTTCCGGGGGGAAATCCAAAATCAAAGTTAAAATTCACCGGTCCAGGTACATCCACTACCCCCCCATCGATGACCAAAATATCCTTTCTATGGGCAGCCACTTCAGCCGAAACATCTCTCGGCCGCGAGACATCGCACACCACACTGCCAGGTTGTAAATGTTCTGAATGAATCAGCGATTCGGTATTGCTGGTCACCGTCAATACCAATTTCGCTTCACGAACAGTATTAATGTTGAGCGTCGGCACCACCTGGGCCCCCGGATGAACAGCGAGCACTTCCCGCGCCACCTGTTCAGTTTTTTGGGAATCACGCCCAACCAGGTACAACTTGGCAACTTTGCCCGCCAGCATTTGAGCACATACCCGTCCAATGGCACCCGTTGCCCCCACGATACCTGCCGTAGCCTGATGGCTGGCAATCCGCATCTCAGCCGCAGCCCGGATGACGGCTTTGACAGCCACCGCCACAGTAAACGAATCACCCGTCGTCACCGGGATCGTCAGCCGATTGGCAATGCTGATCCCGCCATCTCCCACCACCGAGGTATAAGCACCCAGCCCCAAGATTTTTGCCCCTAATCTCTCCGCCATCCGCCCGGTCTGCACAATCTTTTGGTATACCGTCTCCACCGGGAGTTCCATCCTTCTCTTAGGCGTGTAAGGACAGGCGATAAACCAGCCTCGAATCTGTTTGCCGGTTGTCTGAGAACGTATGCCCTCTATCTGGGAAAGATAGACCGGTGGGAAAAAGGTGGAAAAAAAGTCGATCTGCTTCTCGCTCAAAAGTTTGCCCAGCAGCGGGAACTTCCGGCTCACATCTCGCTTGGGGTCAATCGGGTGGATCACAAACGCAAAAGTATCCATCATCACCAGGTTTCCTGTTTTTCGCGTCCCTGCGGATATAAGCGCTGGTGCAAATGAGCAGATTTCAACAAATGGGGGCCGCTGTCTTCAAACGGCACATTCCGGTCGATTATCCGCCGTTGATCCGAGGCCACGATTACCACATCCGATTCTATTACCCGGGCTGGGTGGATGATCACGCCAGAGCCAATCCGGCAGTTGTGCCCCACACAGCTTCCCATGACATCTCGGTTAGATTCCTTCAATTCCCCATTGCCATCCATCGCCAGGATCGGCTGCGGGATCAGGTTAAAGTCTGTAAAGGTATTTCCTGCCCCAATAAACGTATTCCGCCCCACAACACACATCTGCAGGCAGGTGTTCTGGGCCACCATACTGTTCTCCATTAAGGTGGTCATGAACAGCGAAGCCCTGAAGGGCAAAAATGCGCCATCCCCCACTACCGAGAGCATCAGCTGGCATCCCTGGGAGATATTCACATTGCTGCCGATGATGCAGTTTTCGATTACCGCCCCGGCGCCAATCGTGACGTGATCCCCGATAGTGGTAGGCCCGTGAATGACCGCCGTTGGATCGATGACGCAATTGTTCCCAACCTGCACCACCTTACTCGACTCAAGCAACTGCTTGCCTTCATACATCGCACTGAATAAAACCCCCAGTTTAAATTTCAGATCATGATCCAGCTGATGTTCAAAGCGTGCCCCCCGCCCAAACAGGCCGTACACAACGTCTGCCATAAAAACATGCACCCACGAATCGATGGCGATGAAGGACTTCAACGGCACCTGATAGGTCAAATCGCCCTGCGTGGTTGCCATATACGTCGGCACGTGATAGTAGCCGATTTCTCGCGCTTCCAGGTCAATGATGATCGGCTCTACCTTTTCTCGGGTCGGTCCATCCGGAAAATACCACATATCCGCCAGGTAAAGCCCTCCAGCAGGTGTATAGGAAGTGGAGAGCGGCAGGGCATGCTCTCGGAAGGCAGGGTCGGTTGGGTTGAAAGCTACCCGGCAGGGCTGGTTGCGCTCTTTCGCCCGGGAGATAAACTCACTGACAAAAAACTCGTCGAAGAACAGGTTGTCTCGGTACACAATGCAGGCCCGGTCGCTCTGGTCTGGGAAGAAAACGGGGGAAAAGAGTTCTTCAAAATCGTCCGCCTGCCGCTCACCCTGAACATAAGGCGCGAGCACATCGCTATGGTGCAGCCACAGCGGCTTGTTTTGAATACGCAAGTCGCGGGCGAAGTCATTGAAAGGGTATAGGTAACGACGGTCTCTTAGACTAATTCTGATCATATTGTATTGTTTGCATGTAGCATGCCTAAATTACGTGCTGCCTACACTTACAACACGCTATGTTATGAGTATACTCTCCAATAATGCCTACAATATGATAATTTCAGGATAGTTTCGGGTAGCCTAAGACCGCCTTGCCCGCAAGGTTTTTTCCCTGTATGAGGGTTATTTGGATCTCTCGGTTCCTAAAAGGAGGTTAGGAGTCTGTTTCTTTCCGCAGCATGGACTCGATATGGAAGGGCACGTCGATGACGACAATATTTTTGTGCGTACGCAGCCTGGAACGTAAGCGGTTGGCGGTCTGATTATGCAGGAAACCCATGGCGCGGTTCTCTGGGATGAATTCTGGCACCACCACGGTGGTGATCATCCCGGGAAATTCCAAATCGCTGCTGTTGACGATATAGTCCACCAAAGGTCTGAGGATATCGCGGAAATCATACTCGATCACCACCAACAGGATGTCCGAGGTCAGCTCCGGGAAGCGCTTCCACCGCCGCATAAAGCGGACTTCCTCCTCCGGGGTCGTGCTGATCTTCAACGCCCGCACATCATTGGAAAAACGCTTGGCATACCAGATCGCCTGGATCGACCCCTGGTGAATGTCGTCCACCGGCACAAAGACCGTATCGGCCACCTCAGCCAATTGGTTAAACTTCAAATTCTTGGTGCTTAATGCCGACGCTACCCGGTCATAATGTTTATGCACAGTGTAAAAGGCCGTTACCAGGATGGGAATCAACAGAATCACCACCCAGGCCCCTTCCCTGAACTTGGTCAACGCCAAAATGATGAACACAACGAAAGTCACCACCGCACCGATCACATTCAGAACCTGCTTGGCCTTGGTATACCGCTCAGCATGGATTTCGGTCACGCCGGTGTGAGCCGTTTCACCCGGCTTGAGTTTTCCGATTTTTCGCATGAGCAGGAACATCCCTGACTGGGAAAGGCTGAATCCGAGCATCACACCCAGGGCATACAGCGGCAGCATGGCAATTTCATTGGCCTGAAAGACAATCACCACCATCGACGCGGCAAATGCCAAAACCACGATTCCTGAACTGAAGACCAGACGGTCGCCGCGATTCTGCATCCAGCGGGGCAAAAAGCCATCTCTCGCCAGAAAATAGCTCAACCGGGGAAAATCCTGAAACCCAGTATTGGCAGCCAGGAACAAGATCAGCGCAGTAAATATCTGCACCCAGTAATACAAGATCCCAGATCCTGTTACCGAACGTGTTAGCTGCGAGAGGACGCTCTCAGCATCATCGGGTACGATAGCAAGGTGGGTTGCCAGGAAGGAAATCCCGATAAACAGCGACATTGCCATTACCCCCATGGCCACCATGGTGATGGCCGCATTTTTCGATTCAGGGGGTTTAAAAGCCTGCACCCCATCACTGATCGCTTCAATCCCCGTTAGGGCGGTGCAGCCTCCCGCGAAGGCACGCAGCAGCAGCCAAAAATAGGCAAACCCGCTGAGCGAGGTCTCCGCAGCCACCACCTCGGCAGACACCGGGATCGGTGCCGCGCCAAACAAGCCAAAATATCTCACTAAGCCGATTATGATCACCAACAGCACACCGCCGACAAACGCATACGTCGGGATGGCAAAAATCGTCCCACTCTCGCGCATGCCGCGCAGATTAATCCAGGTGATGAAGATAATCGCTCCAAGGGCAATCCATACCCGGTATTCAAATGCCTCGGGAAAAGCCGATGTCACCGCACGCACCCCCGCAGACACCGAGACCGAAACGGTCAGGATATAGTCGGTCAGCAAGGCTGCCGCGGCCACCAGCGATGCCTGGGTGCCCAGGTTATCTTTAGAGACAATGTACGCCCCACCGCCGCCTGGATAGTGCAGGATCGTCTGGATGTAGCTTGAGATCACCAGCAGCACCAGGCCGGCCACAGCCAGCCCCAGCGGCAAAGTCATCGAGAGTGCTCCGCTGCCTAATACGATCAAAACACTCATAATCGCCTCAGTGGCATAGGCGTTGCTGCTGATTGGGTCAGAAGCAAACACAGCCAAGGCGCGCA
>JARROY010000215.1:0-10292 GCA_037383445.1 Anaerolineales bacterium
TGAATTCTTTGTAAAACGCGACAACCGTAATCATCACCACTCCCGTCAGAATCCCGGTGATGATCAGGTCCTGCCGGGTAACAGAGAGCACATTCCCAAAGAGGAAATGGGTTAAATCCACGGCATAACTGCCAGTGCTGGAAATGATGGCAATCCCAAGGGCAAACATCCCGGCAAAGATGACCCCGATGGCGGTATCTTCTTTCAGGCGGGCGGCTTTGCTGAGTGCGCCAATCCCCAAGGCAGTCAGGATCGAGGTGCCCATTCCCCACCACAGGACTGCACCCTGGGCTCCCTGGTTGACCAGGTAACCGATAGCCACACCGGGAAGAATGGCGTGGGCCAGGGCGTCGCCAAAAAAGGCCATCCCGCGCAGCACAACATAGGTGCCAATGAGGGCGCAGACAATTCCTACCAGAGCAGCAGCCAGCAGTCCGCGCTGCATAAAAGCGTGCTGTAAAGGGTCAAGGATCAAATGAAGCATCGTTTATCCATGTTCAAACATCATCGTACCCGATTGGGTCTCAATAATGTGCAGGTGGTTACCGTAAGCGGCTTTGAGGCGGTCTTGGGTAAAGACTTCGGCCGGGGTGCCGAATCCCAGCAGGGTGTTGTTGAGCAGCATGGTCTTATCAAAATGAGCGGCAGCCATCCCAAGGTCATGGGTAGCGACCATCAAGGTGACATTGTACTGGCGCAAGGATTTAATTACTCGAAAGAATTCGTCTTGGGAGGGCACATCTAGTCCGGAAAGCGGTTCATCCATCAAGACCAGTTCTGCCTCCTGGGCTAATGCCTGGGCAATGAACATGCGCTGCTGCTGCCCGCCAGAAAGTTCGCTGATTTGGCGGTCGGCGAGCTGGTCCAGCTTGACCTGTGCGAGACATGCCCGAACGCGTTCCCAGTCTTTGGCTTTGGGATTGCGGAATAAGCCCATTTTGCCAACCCTGCCCATCATGACCACATCTTTGACAGTGACGGGGAATTGCCAATCTACATCGCTGCGTTGGGGGAGGTAAGCGATGCAGATATGGCCGCCTGGTTCGCTGCCCCCCAGGGTGACCGAGCCCTGGGATGGGTTGATTACGCCGACAATGGCTTTGAAAAGGGTGCTTTTCCCGGCTCCGTTTGGGCCGACAATGGCGATATATTCCCCACCTTGGAGTTCGAAATTAATCTCTTGAAGGGCAGGAAGGCCGTCGTAATGGACGTGCAGGTCGGATACTTTGAGAAAAGGGCCGTCGGCGTGGTGGGTGCGGTTGCGCTTAAAGGACTGGAAAAATTTTTGCAGTTCGGACATCTTAGGTTCATTTTACCGCGAGTAAGGGAAAATCTGGTGGATTAGATGGGATGAGAACTTTTAAGACTGGGTGCGGAAGAAGAGGAGAGTGGGAATAATTTTAAGTAAATTATCTTGCTTAATAATTAATTAATGCAAAATATTTTATCGATCATACCAATCTTTTTCAAATCCATACCGACCGCGCAGTGGGACGAAGGCTACCGGAACCACCATATCGTAGTCATACCCCTTTTCGGTCTTTTTCCAGGTTTGCAGGTACTGTACCCCCAATCCCCCGACAGGCAGCACCAACGTTCCCCCGACCTTCAGCTGATCCAGTAGTGGATCGGGCACTTTGGGAGCCGCTGCGGTGACCATAATCCCATCGTACGGAGCGTACTCTGGCCAGCCGCACGAGCCGTCTCCCTGCTTTACGTGGACATTCAAGATGCCAAGGTCTTTTAATATGGTTTGAGCTCGTTTGGCGAGGGAGGCATGGCGTTCAATCGTGTATACCTGTTTGGAGAGCTCAGCGAGGATGGCGGCCTGGTAACCAGACCCGGTGCCGATCTCCAGCACGATCTCTTCGCCTGTCAGATGCAGCAAGTTGGTCATCAGGGCGACAATATACGGCTGTGAGATGGTTTGATTTTCGCCAATCTGGAGTGGGCGATCTTCGTAGGCTGCATCGAGATATTTGGGTGGGACAAACCGGTGGCGGGGGACTTTCCGCATCGCGGCCAGTAAGTCAGGGTTGTTTAAGTGGCGGCTTTCGATCTGTTCAGCGACCATCCTCTCGCGCAATTTAACTAAATAGTCTTCTGGTTTCATCTCAGTCTTCTGCCTGCCGTTTGGCCACCTGGAGGAGGACATCAAAATCATCCTCTGGGGCGGTTTTGTTCCAGCGCTCCTCGCCGCAGCGTGTGCAGCGAAAGAGAATCCGGTATCCGTCAGCCTTGCTTTCTACGCCAATCGGTTCCATCATCCCCCCACATAGCTCAGACCGGTCACCGGGATTAATATCGACGTGTTTGCTCCACAGGCATTTAGGACAGTGGTTGGTGAACCCGTTCCCTACAACCTGCGTGCCGCAGTTTTCACAGCGGAAATCTTCTATCCGTCTCTGGAATTTTGGCTCCATGTTGTGTTCTTTTCCTGCAGTTGTTGGGAGATCATCCGGTCGATTTTTCCCATCGGAAATTCTCCCAAGTCTGCCACATTAACCCAGCGAATGGCTTGGTGGACCTGCGGGGAGATCGGACCGTCGATCAACCTGCAGTGGTAGGCATGCAGGGTGACCTTGAAATGGGTGTAGGCATGGTTGAAGATGCCAAGCTTATCGCCTACTTTTATTTTACACTGAAGTTCTTCCAGAATCTCTCTTTTCAGGCACTCTTTGAGGTCTTCACCATCCTCGCGTTTGCCCCCGGGGAACTCCCATAAGCTGCCCAACAGGGCATCCGGCGGGCGTTGGGCGATCATCACCTGGTGGTTTTCTCCGTGCAGTACGGCTGCAGTCACAATGTGATGAGGAGACCGTGGTTTTTGTTGTTTTACCGGCAGTTCAGCGGTCAGGTGGTTCTGGAATGCCAAACAATCCTTTGCCAGCGGGCAGAGTGAGCACAGCGGCTGGCGCGGCAGGCAGATGGTTGCCCCTAGGTCCATCAAGGCTTGGTTGTAATCGCCGGCCTGTCCGAGGGGGAGGTTGGCTTCAGCGAGGGACCAGATGGTTTTCTCACCTGTGGGGGTGTTGACTGGATCGGTGATCTGGAAGATGCGCGCATACACGCGCTTAATGTTGCCATCGACCACGGCTTCATCCTTACCAAAAACGATTGAGGCAATTGCCCCTGCAGTGTAGCGTCCGATGCCGGGGAGAGTTTCCAGTTCTGATCGGGTCGAGGGAAGCTGTCCGTCGAAAACTTCCATGACCATTTTGGCGGCTTTATGCAGGTTGCGTGCTCGGCTGTAATACCCCAGACCTTCCCATAGATTCAACACATCTTGCTGGCTGGCCTGTGCCAGCGCCGCGATGGTCGGGAACTGCTCCATCCAGCGCTGAAAGTAGGGCAGCATGATCCCGCCACGGGAAGGACCGCGAGTGTTGGCGGTACCAATCGAGGAGTTTTTGCGAAAGTTTCGTCTGCATCGGTCTAGCCGTCAGGTAAAAAAGTAGAGGTCAGGAGTTCCCGACCTCTAGCTGAGAGATTAAGATTATCGGGCAGTTGTTAAATCTGCCAGCGAGTGCGGCTGGGAACAATCTTGTAATCGAAGTTTTCTACCAGATCTTCCAGCTGGTAGCCCAAATCGTCCCACTCGGAAGAGCTTAAGACATTTTTGGCGCGGCGCAAATTGGGGATGATCGCCTCGACCAACAGCCGGGGGTGATTGCCGTATTGGGTCAGCCAGGCTTCGTGCAGCCGGAGTCCCATATTTTCTAATGCGGGGACAAATTTGCGGACATGGAATTCAAAATAATCCTCTTCCTTGCCGGGTAAGATGTCCCAGGTCATCATCAATTTAACTTCGTTGTCCATGTATTTGCTCCTTTTCAGGTGCATTTAATGCTTGTAAGTAAGCACCACCACGCGGGTTTCTTCGGGTATATCTCGTTTAGAGACTTTTAGACTTTCCTGTTTTTCTGCTTTTTCGCTTAAGCCGATTTGCTTGAGGAATGCACTCAAGCTGTCGAGCTTAATTTTGGAATCTGGCGTGCTGTAGTGCATGGGGATAACGATCCCAGGTTCAATCAAATTGATTACTTCGGCCGCCTTGGGGGCCGAAAGCCCATTACCACCCCCAACCGGTACCAGAAGAACATCCACGTTGCCGAATGCATCCACTTCTTTGCGAGAAGGGACGGCATCCAGGTCTCCCAGGTGGCCGACGGTGACGCCATCATAATCAAAAATGAACACCATATTGCTGCCGTTACCATTTTTATGGCCTTTACCCGTCGGTACGGCAGTGAGGAATACCCCGCCGATTTCATATTCGCCCGGACCGTCGATCTGCCATTTGTTCGATTTGACCATATTAGTACTGTTATGTCCGGGTGCATTATGGCTGACGGTGACAATATCCGCCCGCAGAGACAGTTCAGAATATCCGATCACGCTATGGTCGTAAGGGTCTGTGACCACGGTTGCCATACCGCGTTCGGTAATGCGAAAACATGAATGTCCGTACCAAGTAATTTCCATTTAGCCTCCTAAAGTGAGCTAATTATAACACTGCCGAAAAAAACTCGAATGAATTTAAGTTTGGTTTGTAAAGGGTTCTGTGTAAAGGGTTTTGGCTGTCGCCAGGCGGTGATTAAACCTATTTAACCAAAGAATACGCGTAGCAGTCACGCGGTTTTTTATCGACATTGGGGTGGAACAGCCAGCGGCGCAAAATCCCCTCCCGTTCCATACCGATTTTCTCCAGCACGCGGGCAGAGGCGTGGTTGTCCACATCGCAAACGGCCCATACCCGGTAGATGGTCGGTTGGGCGATCGCCCAATCCAATATTAACTGGGCTGCCTCGGATGCATAGCCCTGGGCCCAAAATTCGCGCGCGATCACGTACCCCAAATCGGCGCGATGTTCTTCAATGCGCAGTTCGATCATCCCGACCACTTCTTGGGTTTCTTTGAGGGTGATGACCCAGGGATAAGCCGTTCCGGCTTTCCAGACATTGATACATCGCTTGAGAAAAGATTTGGTCATTTCGATTGTGTCGTGGGGCACCCAATGCACGTAGCGGGTGACCATATTATCGTGAGCGTAATTGTTGAAAATTGATTCAGCGTCCTGCATGACCGGTGCTCGAAGGATCAACCGATGGGTGTCAAATTTTTCTGGCGGTTTCAAAGAGAACCTCCTGAGAAGTGGATAGAAGGCTGTCTGGCAATCTATCTGATGTGTGGTGGACGAGGGGGAAAGTGCGGTTTGATCACTGATGAAAGTGGTTCTTGAAGTCGATGTTCGCTCACCAAACTCAATTGTATCATTGCTCATCACCCTAGCACAAACTATAATACCTATATGAGGATTGCAAACCTGAGTCAGCGCACCAACCAGGGTGGGCAGATCGAAACTTTGGACGAATTTAACTGGCGGTTTTCATGTCCCGGTGGAAAAGCCGGCCGCTACCGTCTGGCGCAAATCGATGATTACCAGGCTTTAAGGCGGTCTCGTTTTCCCTGGATGCCCCCCTGTCATCTGCGGCTGGAGGCTCGGGCTTCGCACAATCATCTGTCAGGCACCTGGGGATTTGGGTTTTGGAATGACCCATTTGGGATGAATCTTGGATTTGGCGGGAAGCGCCTGCTGCCAGCCTTTCCCGATGCGGCCTGGTTCTTCTTTGCATCAGAACCAAATTATTTGTCATTTCGCAATCACCTCCCGGCTCAGGGCGCGCTGGCGGCGGTGTTCAGATCCCCTTTGGTGCCGGCGTGGATGCTGGCGCCATTAGGGATTGCTGCCCCACTGTTGGTATTTCGCTGGTTTTCCCGGCTGGCGCGCCGGGCGGCAGCATCCCTGGTGCAGGAAGATTCTAGTATGCTTGAGTTTGACCTGACCAAGTGGCATACGTTTGACCTAATATGGAAGGAAACTGGTGTGCAGTATATGGTCGATGTAAGGAATTTAACCATCGCATGAGTGAGCTGAAAACGATTTGCATCATGCCCCAAACCAGTGGGGTTGGCGGTCCGGCGGCTTTCCGGGAGCGGATCAGTGCGGGTTTGGCCAAACATGGGATCGAGGTCTCGGCCGATCTGCATGCTGACTGCGATGCGGTGCTGCTGATCTCCGCGTGGCGGCAGATCGGGCAGCTGCAGCGCCTCAAGCGCAGCGGGGTGCCGGTAATCCAGCGTCTGGATGGAATCAATTGGATGCACCGGGTCATCCCATTCAACCTGCGCTACTATCTCAAGGCCGAATACGGCAACCTCTTAATGCGTTATACCCGTCGGGCTCTTGCAGACCGGATCATCTACCAGAGTGAATTTGTGGCACAGCGCTGGCAGCAGGTTTACGGTGCTGTTCGGGCACCCCATACCGTAATTCACAACGGGATTGATCTTCAGGCTGTTTCTCCCCAGGGCAGGGTCAACAATGCCGGAGAACGCCAGCGCATTTTGGTGGTGGAAGGTTCTTTCGGCGGCGGGTACGATATGGGGGTGAAGTTTGTTTTGGATATGGCCGCGGGTGTAGAGAGCCGTTACGGAATCCCCGTGGAAGTGCAGCTTGTCGGGCGGGTAACCGCGGCAGTGCAGGATAAATGGACCGATTATACTCAAGTGCCCGTATCGTGGATGGGGATTGTGCCGCGTGAAGAAATCCCGGTTCTCAACCGGTCTGCCTCGCTGTTTTTTTCTGTAGATTTGAACCCAGCCTGCCCGAATACGGTGATTGAAGCGCTGGCTTGCGGCTTACCTGTAGTGGCGTATGATACCGGTGCCCTGCCAGAAATGGTTTCTGGGGATGCCGGGCGGGTGGTGCCATATCAGGCCGATCCTTGGAAGCTGGAACTCCCACCGACAGAAGGGCTGATAGATGCGGCAGCGGAAATTCTGCAAAACCAGGTACGCTTTCGGGCAGGGGCTCGCGCGCGCGCAGAGGAGTCCTTTGATCTAAAGGATATGGTGAGGAAATATTTGGAGGTGCTCCAAGCGGTATGAGCGGTGCACAGGTTTCGTTCAGCGGAAAACTGGCGGTTCAGAAGCGGGTCTTACCGAGCTACCGGGTGCCATTTTTTGAGGAGCTTGCCCAGCTGTGCCAGAACGGGATGAGCTTATTTGCGGGCAAACCCCGTCTGGAAGAAGCGATTCAAACTGCGGATGAGATGCAAAACGCCAAACTGGTGCATGCCAAAAACCGGCATGTGTTGAGCGGTCCATTTTACCTGTGCTACCAACCGGAGATCACGGACTGGCTGCAGGCCGAACAGCCGGACGCCCTGGTGGTGGAGGCCAATTCACGCTATCCAAGCACCCGCAAAGCCATCCGCTGGATGCAGGCGATGAAACGGCCGGTGCTGGGGTGGGGGTTGGGTGCACCGTCTCTTGATGGACCTTTAGCCGGTTTGCGGAAACAAGCCCGGCGCCGATTCTTGCTCAGCTTGGATGGGGTGATTGCTTACAGCGAACGCGGCGCAGTCGAATACCGGGCAGTTGGTGTCCCATCCAATCGGGTATTTGTGGCTCATAATGCGGCCGTCCCGCGCCCAAGTGCACAGCCCGAAAAGCAGCGCCCAGATCACAGGCAGGCGGTGGTGCTGTTTGTGGGGCGTTTACAGGCGCGTAAACGGCTGGATATGCTGTTCTCCGCCTGTGCGGCTCTGCCAGTAGAGCAACAGCCCGAGCTGGTGATTGTTGGGGATGGCCCGGACAGGGAATTATTTGAATCCCAGGCCCAGGCAGTCTATCCTGCGGCAAGGTTTGTGGGAGCCAAACATGATGCTGAACTGTCGCCATACTTTGCCGCCGCCGACCTGTTTGTCCTGCCAGGAACGGGCGGGTTGGCTGTCCAGCAGGCGATGGCTAATGGTTTGCCAGTGATTGTAGCCCAGGGCGACGGCACCCAGGAAGATTTGGTACGGCCTGAAAATGGCTGGTTGATTGAACCTGATAACCAGCAGTCCTTGAATGACAGGCTGGCACAAGCGCTTTCGGATCGGAAACGACTGCGTAAAATGGGGGAGGAATCCTTCCGGATTACTGTGGAGGAGATCAATCTGCAGCAGATGGCGGTAAAATTTGTCCGGGCGATCAATACGATTAAGCAGATGGGGGAAAGCTGACTGTCTTTAGGAAACCTTTTTGATCTCGAAAAAAAGATGAAATCATTTAGCAGGGATTTTATTTGAAGTGCTGCTATTTTCTGACATATTGTATAAAATTGACAATCTGTTCAATTATCGTTATAATCCAACTATATAATTCACGTTAAATGAAATTTCGGACCTTGTTGTGAATGAAACCCTTACCCGCCACGACCGCCGCCGTGCCCATACCCGCAAACTGCTCCAGGATGCGATGCTAGACCTGCTGACCGAACGCAGTTTTGAAGATCTTGTGGTACAAGAAATTACCGACCGGGCAGATGTTGGCAGGGGGACCTTTTATTTCCATTTTGACAGCAAAGAAGATGTGTTGTGGTCGATTGGGGAAGAGCGTTTTTTGGATGAAATGGCCGTTGAGACTGGCGTTGCTGATGAAAGAATGCCAAACCAGCCCGAGTTTTACCGCTATGTGGACGATTTCCGCTATTTTGAGAAAAACAAATCCGTGGTTTTGGCAATTTTTGGGCGCAATGGTTCTCAATCGGTGTCCAGCCGGGTGCGGCGCGAGTTGGCAGCTAAGATCGTCGAGGATATCGAAACGCGTAATTACTTTCAATCGATTCAGCAGCCGATTGAGATTACCGCCCAAATTGTGGTTGGTCTGGTGACAAGTCTGGCGGTCTGGTGGCTGGAAAAACCTGCCGCTTTAACTGCCCTGCAGATGGGCGAAATTCTCTATCAGACCCTGCATCATCAAGAACCGCCCAGCGGCACCTGGCAGGGGAGATCTTCGGGATGACTTCGCTATGTTGGTGTGCTCAATGGCAGGAAAATTGCATGGTTTTCCTTAGGATTTGAGCTTGAATGGACAAAAGTACTAAATTACTTGTGTGATTGGCCAAATGAGGTAGAATTATAAATTATGAATGTAAAACAGCGGATGATTTTAGAGAACGTTTTTGAAGCGCTCGGAGAGGTGGGAGAGCATTTAACTGCCATTGATCATAACCATGGGGAAGAAATCGTTCACTGGCAATCGATTAGTGCTTTGAGCCACAGCATTCGGCGCCAGGCTGGTGAACTACCGGATGAGATTTTTACCCATCTGCCGGCTTTGGCGGTCTTTACGCTTGCCATCGATTCGATTGATTCGTGCTGGGGGCGGGTGATGAACGAACTCGAGATGTATCTGCGCAATGATCAATACATCGTGGACTAAAGCGAAATCATTCTTCTAGATAGATTGAACCTTTTAATTTTTCAACTCAAGACCTAGGAAAATAACCAAAGAGGCAACTTCGGCTGCCTTTTTACATACCGAAAAGTTAGAAAAAATACGGCTGTATGCCGCTACTGAGTTTGAGTAGATTCGTTGGTTTCTTGCGGAAGTGAATTCGTTTCGGTCTTATCACGCCAGATGGCGACCATCATCACCCCTCCTAAAACAATCACTCCTCCAATAGCCTGCTGCAGGGTGAGCTTTGAGTCAAAGAGGAGCGCCGACAGCAGGATGGCGATCACCGGTGATAAGGTCAGGAGGATGGTGTGCACGGTCAGTTTCAGGCGGCGAAGGGCTATGTAGTACAGAGCCCGGCTGATAGCGACATCAAAGGTGCCTGCCAGCACGATATACGGCCAGGCTTTGGTTTGTGGAATCGCCAGGGAACCGGTGAAAGTTGAGAAGAGGAATATCGCGGCGGTTGAGAATGCCAGCCGGGCGAAGAAAAAGTTGGTCAGGTCCAGGTCTTCGCTGAACTTTTTTGCCAGGGCCGCGTGTAGAGCATACAGGGCGGAGGAAAGCAGTACCAGCAGCGATCCAATTTGGACATAATCCCCTGCCTGGAAATTAACCAGGAAGATCCCCCCAACCGCCAGCACAGTACCAAGGATTTGCCCGGGGCGGAGGATTTCCTTCAGCCACACCAGGCCAAACAAGACAGCCCACACTGTACCGGTTTGCGAGAGCACAGCGGCGATCCCGGGATCGATAAATTCCACTGCCCCGTAATTGATCGTGGTGCTGGAGGAGATCAGTAAACCGAGAATGATGAACAGCCACAGCTTGCGCTTGATCTCGCTCCAGTCCAGTCTTTTGGTCAAAACCCCAAAGATGCCGACCTCCAAGGTGGCTACAGAAAGAACAAATAATACTGAAACTGAGGGGGGACTGAGCGGGAAGAGCAGCCTGGCAAACACAAAATGGAGACTGTCAACAAGCAGCAGTATTGGGATAAGTAT
>JARROY010000216.1:0-4608 GCA_037383445.1 Anaerolineales bacterium
GAAACAGGTCTACTGGTAGCCCTCGCGGATCATATACCAAACTCAGCGTGGAAGCGCGATGACGGCATTCCCAGCGGAGCATCTGCCAAAGGTACTGGGCCGTATCCAGATGATCCGGCTGATACCATAATCCGACCACATCCACCGTCCTCATGATGTTATCGGACGGCAACATCTTCAATATTGGGTTAAGTAGTCTGAGCGGTAGTGGCGGCGACACATGATCTACCATAAACGTCCAGCGATGAAACGCCCGTGCCCCAGCCACCAGTTCGCCCTCCGAGTTGACCGCCACAAAATACTGGTTGAGCGCCTGATCCCCAATCTGCATTCCCATAATTTTTTCAAGCCACGCAGCATCAGCCGGAATATATAGGTTATAGTCCCGGTAGAATGCATTCTGTTTCTCGGCAACTTCCTCATACTCATCCGCCGACGCTGGACGCACCATGATTCCGTCAATTGGTGTTGGTACCTTATCTCGCACCGCATGAATCACGATAGGATTCGGTTCAATGATATGCTGGCTCCACTTGGAGGACGTGCCCCGTGAGGCATCATTATGCACCTCAAAGTGAGTCGAAATGACCCCTTTCTCACCGAACTGCTCCCTTAATTTCTCCACGCGCCACCGCGCTAAAGCCGATCCAAGCCCGCGCCGCCGATAATCTTTCCGCACCTTTAAACTGGATAGATACGCAGATGGAAAACGTTGCCCCTCTACCATCACATCAAAGAATGTGACAGCGGCAATACCTACCAACCCATCAGCATCTTCTGCTTCAGCCACCACACCAGTTATCGGATGTTCTTTCACACCGGTCAACGCGGTATAGGCATCAACCTGAAATTCAGTTGTCAGCACACCCAAATCAGTATCAAGGATCAGTTTCCGCAGATCATCGCTATCGTTTGGTTGGATCGGGCGTAGTGTGAAGGTTGAATCGAGCGACATGAAATTTCTCCATCTAAGGTCAGCTTTCTCTACATTTAGGTTATTTTACCAAAACTGAAGTCTAATACACAAAATAGGCGCTTGTAAGCGCCTATTTTTATATCGGGTAGCGGACCTGTTCCGAACCGCTTTTTGCCCATATCTAGGAGAAAACATGGAATAACAGGATTACCTTTTTATGAATTTAATTGATTCTTAGAAAATCGTCAAGGAACTTCAGTGTTACCTATTACCACAATGCTTCAACAAACTTTCGGCTGAAAACTAGCACATCCATCAATTTAACAATAACATCGTAGAAGTAAAACAGACAAAAACGAGGTCAACAAATGTTCGGAGAGATTTAAAGTTAGCATACAGAAGGATTCGATATGGCAAAATTGCAAGAGGCCAAAAAACTAATTGAAAAAATCACCCTTTAAATTATGAAAATCAGTTTTCAGAAATAGGTCGTTCTGATGGAATGTATCTTAGCCGTGCCACTTCTTCACTAAGTTTGTTAATGCGATTGGACATCACTTCCATCAAGCGATAGGCAAGGGATGGATCCTCATGAATGCGTTGTAAAAAATTTTTGTGATCAACGGTAAGAATTCGAGCGGGTCCCAATGCACGTACTGTGGCTGTCCGAATTTCCTGTTCGAAGATAGCCATCTCACCGAAGAATTCATCTTTTCCAAGTATGTTTAGTTGAACTTCTTGTTCCCCAGACTTGATGACAACTTCCACAAAACCATCCTGTACAACATACATACAATCGCCAATCTCGCCTTCACGCACAATAGTTTCCCCTTTTTGATAAATCTTACCCAACGCTCCTATTTTCATAGCATTTTTGTCCTTTCTTTGTGAATTGGATATTTGATGAGGTAATGTAGTTGCAGTTGAATTTGTAACTTGTGTATTTCCATTTGAAGATAAGAGTGACGCCAAATTGTTCCACAAAAAGCGAGATAAAAATGCAGGATGAAGCACGCGTTTCAGAGCATCTCTATAGAGTGCACCTCCAGTGAGCATATCCCACATCAGCGTGCTCATACCTCGTTCAGCGTTCGCCTTTCCATTTTGCTCATTGGATACCATGTGCAAAATTGCTCGCCTGGCAAACTGTAGGTTTTGGATTAAGCCAATACTCTTGAAAAGAAATTTTCCAATTCGATTGTCAATTTCCAGACTTTGACAAAACGGCAGATAATGCCTCTTAAAGTCGTTGGCCGATACGCCTTGGAAAATAGCCGTACTGGCGGCAATTTTTGCTGCACGGTAAGCAGCTCCAATCCCGTCTTTGTACAGACGGCTTACTCCGCTGTCGCCAATGAAAACAATTCGATTACCAAAGGGTTGTACACATCCCATTACATTGATACGGGGACCACAATGACAGGCATGGTTTTCTAGTGAGAAATCCGAGGGCAGGGCGCGTTTCACTGCAGGATTATTTAGAAAAGCATCCATCACTCCTGCCTCAAGATCTCCGTGGCTGCTGAGCAAACACACTGTAACAAAGTCACCTTTAGGGATGATTGCACCATAATCGAGTCCAGGAATATCTAGAAGAAAAGCGTGGAAGACAGGCCCTATATATTTAGATACCGCTTCTTCACCCAATTTGTATTCGCGGACAAGTAATTTTGAGGTTTGAGGAAGCTGGTAACCAAAATCCATATCCTGGAAATGTTTTAAAATAGCAGTATTAACGCCAGACGTTACAGCCATCAATTCATACGTATGGAATGCAGTTTCCCGTGTCTTGACTTGAACCAGCCTGTCATCAGGATTAGTTGCATTAGAGTCTTTAAACCATCCTATTTCATTTACTCTGCCGGGGATATGTCGAGCGCCTTTGGCGATTGCCGATTGCATCAGATAGCCATCGAGCCCGCAAATTCTGCACTCATCTGGGCCGCGAGGTCCAGCGCCACGGAACGTAGTTGCAATTCTTTTTTCGTGGCGCGGCGTTTGAATTTGTACACTACCGATATCCAGGTGCAGCATGTTATATTCCATTCCTCGTTGTACAACTGTTGTGGGTAGATTGATTCCCTCAACAGCTAAACTTTGAACCAGTGATTCATAGATAACTCCACCACACATGTTGCAACCTGCTGGGCCGGTTACCTTGAAATCCCTTGGCTCGTAGATATCCACATGAATTTTGCGACCAGCTCGCTCAGCCATATCTAGGAGAAAATAACTAAAAAAGGAACCTGCCGGGCCACCGCCGATGACGGCAACTCGTGAACCATGATCTAACACAAGGGAAGATGAGTTTTTCCGCCTGGCCCTCGTCAACATCTTAGAAAAGGCACGATCGTTCATATAGCCTCCAACGTCCACCTAATATTGCGAAATAAGAACAGAAACTAAACAAACACAAATATATTCACCAACCTTTGTTCAACAATAATGCCAGAAATTGAGCCACACCTTACAGCGCCGACTGAGTTATCGGGTTCATCTGCGGTAACAGCAAGGTAAAGGCATGGTCTGTGTTTGGCACCTTCCAGTTCGGCCAATTACTTCCGCATTGGGCCGAAAGCGACTTTTATAACATATCGCCAGGATAGTTCGTTGAGCCTCATGAGCGTCGATTGACTGATTATGTTGTTGGCACTTCTCAGAATGATCTTGATCAGTACCCGATTCCTCTCTGAAATTAATCAGGGGATGATTCCCATGTTCGATTTATCAACTTAAACTCAGTTATTTCATGTTGCCATCAAAGTCCATCAATGTGCCTCGAGTATGATATCTTTCCAAAGCCACTGATTGAGTGCCGATGCGGGGAACTTATGCACCCAGGGCTTCACCAACACGTGCGACCGGGAGTAGGTGAGAGGAATGATTACAGCCGCCTCGATTAAGATCCGATCAGCCTGCGCGTACATCTTCAACCTTTCCTCCTGCTCCAACACCCGCCGGGCTTTTTCCACCAACTGATCATAAGTCTCATCTCGAAAACGGGTGCGCTGCTGCACATTACCTGTTCTGAGAAAAGAATCGGGATCGGGATAGTCAGCTATCCACGTAAATTGGACGATATGTGCTGGAACAGTATCTATCCTGGCGAGATACTGTTCCCATTCCATAATTTTCCAAGGGATTTCTACCCCCAGGTTATCCCGCCATTGTGCCTGCAGATACTCTGCCTGGGGTCTCACGCGTTCCCTTGCGCAGGCATCCACACGAGGAAAACCCTGCCCTTCGGGGTAGCCAGCCTCTATCAGCAGTTGGCGTGCACTCTCCGGATCGTAGCCCAAGCCGATGCCTGCTGAGTGCCCTGGCACGCTTGGGGGAATGAAACCACCCGAAGCCGGGGAATCGTAACCACCTAGAGCAACGTTCGCCAACGTTGTCTTGTCTGTAGCCAGGGCAAAGGCTCGACGCACACGGGGGTCGTCGAAGGGTGGCCGGCTCACATCGAACCCAACATAGTGGGTAGCTGATTCTAGTGCTGATACATATTCACCAACGTGCCGTCGGCGGGTGCGGTCCCACTCCGAAGGTAGAAGGGTATCAAGACCAAGTACATCCAGATCCCCAGCTTCATACATCTCCAATACTGCAGATTTATCTATATCAAATGAAAGATCTACCCGCTGTAAGTTGCCCCTGAAACGACCATGATACTCGGGGTTGCGTACCAGGACCAT
>JARROY010000217.1:0-5156 GCA_037383445.1 Anaerolineales bacterium
GGCTACTGGACAGAATTCGATTGGGATCTGGCAGCCAAGTTAGGATCTGAAATCACCGGGTTACCCTATTCGGGCAGCTACGGCTTTGCGGATACGATCATGTTCTGGCCCACCACTCATATGGTCCAATCAGCCAGTGAAGCACTCGAATGTGTCGCTTGTCACAGTGAAAATGGCCGTCTTAATTGGGAAGCACTCGGCTATCCAGGAGACCCCATCGAATGGGGCGGACGCTTCTCCAACGATAACTAAACATTGAGAAATAGAATGACGATAAAAAAACCTTGCAAACTTGCACAAAGAAAAATTGCCATTGGCTTCCTGCTTACGGGATTGGTGCTGATCGGATTAGGCGCTGCGCCTCTTACTGCATCCGCTCAGTCCCCATTTCATCCCACGTTCCAGTTCCTGGACCAGAATGGCGTGAGCGTTCTGGAAAGCGGCAACCCGGTCTCCACAATGGAAACGTGCGGCCAATGCCACGATACAGAATTCATCGCACAGCACAGCTTTCACTCAGATGCAGGCCTCTCAAGCACAGTCCCTGCCGGAGAAACCTCCTCTGGCCGTCCGTGGGATACCAGCCCTGGTTTATATGGAAAGTGGAATCCAATCACCTACCGGTATCTTTCACCAGAAGGTGACAAGATTACAGATTTGACTACCGCAGAATGGATTCAAACACTTGGACTTCGCCATGTCGGTGGCGGACCAGCACATCTTGGCAATGAAGAACGCTTACAAGCCCTTCAATCCGGAAAATTCGAATGGGCAAATACGGCTACCTTGGTTGAGTCGGGGATCGTTTTCAATAATGATCAAACCTATTTATGGAACCAATCCGCCTTCGACCAGGACGGGAATTTACTCCCGGAATATATAACCATCCAAGACCCTAAAAATGAGAACTGCGGCCAATGCCACGGCACAGTCCATCAAAGCAGCGATCCCCTCGTCCTTACTGGCTGCGAAGATACCGGGTGGGAAAGCGGTACAACTGGCGTTATTTTCGCACCATCACGTCCCGCAGACTCGGGAATGAATCTCAAAGACAAAGAGACCCTTTCCCGTTCCTGGGATATCCATACTGAGCGTCTGCTTCAATGCACAAACTGCCATTACTCCTTGAACAATCCAGTTTATGCTGAAGGGAGTGGAGAAGACACCTTAGAACACCTTGAATTCGATCCCCGGCGTTTGGACCTAGGTGAGTACCTTTTCCAACCGATCCACGATTTTGCCCGCGGGCAAAGCGCACAGGGAACAATTTCTCCCGAATCAAAGAACACCATGCGCAGCTGCGAATCCTGCCACAACGCTGATAAAAGCCACACCTGGCTTCCTTATACCAGCCAACACATGGATGCGCTCGAATGTGAAACCTGCCATATCCCTCAGCTATACAATACCGCAATTCAGCAGGTAGATTGGACCGTAGTTGAGGAGGATGGCACCTCGAGGACATCCTGCCGCGGCGTTGTAGGGAATTCCACATCGATTAATAGCCTCGTGACCGGGTTCACCCCTGCAGTGCTTCCACAGCAGCAGGAAGATGGCGGTACGAAATTAGCGCCGTACAATTTGGTCAGTGCCTGGTATTGGATCTATGGAAACCCCGCCAGACCTGTACCCCAAAGTATGCTGAATGAAGTCTATCTTGATGGGGGCACTTATAAACAAGGGGTGGTCCAAGTTTTTGACAGCAATGGGAACCAAGTTTTGGATCGATCGGAAATGGTTATAGACAGTGAAGAAAAAGAAGCCTTCATCTCAACCCGGCTCGAAGATTTAGGACTTGAAAATCCGAGAATTTCAGCCGAGATTCAACCCTACAGCATCAGCCATGATGTTGCAGGCAGTGAATGGGCGATCCGGGATTGCGAAACATGCCACACAGAAGACTCGAAGATGGCTATGCCCGTCCAATTAGCCCAGTATGTCCCCGGTGGAGTTCTGCCAACTTTCGTCGGCGG
The DNA here is from genome assembly GCA_037383445.1 of Anaerolineales bacterium. Lineage (GTDB taxonomy): Bacteria > Chloroflexota > Anaerolineae > Anaerolineales > UBA11579 > UBA11579. The sequence goes on from JARROY010000217.1 coordinate 1,974, forward strand.
GAACAAAACCCTTACCGACGGTAAGCTGTATATGGATGATGCTGGTGGACTGTACTACCAACCGACTCCACAAAACCAAGACTATTATGTTTTTGGACACAACAAGGTCTCCTGGGTCGATTGGTTTGGGACGATCTTGTTCCTTGGGGTAGTCGCAGGAATTTCAACCCATGCCGGATTGCGCGTCTATTCTGCAAAAAAGCGCGCAAAACATGATCCTCAGATCAAAGAAATTTATATGTACACCTTTTACGAGCGTCTCTGGCATTGGCTGCAAACCATCACCATTCTCGTTTTAGCCTTCACCGGTTTGGTGATCCACAAACCAGAGATGTTCGGTATCTTCAGCTTCAATGGGATAGTTTGGGTGCACAATATTATGGCCGGAATTCTGGTCGCCAATGCTGCCCTAGCCTTGTTCTACAATCTTGTCAGTGGAGATATCAAGCGTTTTATCCCCGAACCGCACGGATTTTTCAATCAATCCATTGTTCAAGCCAAGTATTATTTGTCGGGAATTTTCAAAGGCGAGGAGCATCCATTTGAGAAATCTCGCACCCAAAGGCTCAATCCCCTCCAAAAGGTCACTTACTTCGGAATACTCAATGTCCTGCTGCCCCTGCAAACCATCACCGGAATCTTAATGTGGGGCGATCAAAGATGGCCGCAAGTTGCCGAGAAACTTGGCGGATTGCCTTTCTTAGCGCCTTTCCACACCCTGGTTGCATGGAGCTTTATCTCGTTCATTGTTGCGCATGTATACCTGACAACCACTGGTCACACCCCAATGGCGGGGATTAAATCGATGATCGTCGGATGGGATGAAGTGGAAGTCCCCTCATCCGAGTCTCAAGAAACAGAGGAAGAATAATATGACAACGATAGAAATGAAAAAGAAACGAAAGACCCGGGAAGCCAAACCCTATACCAATCCATATCTGGCTGGTGCATTACTGGGTGTGGTGCTGTTTGCTTCATTTTTCTTCACAGGGAATGGTCTAGGCGCTTCCGGTGGATTGAACCACATCCTGGTGTTCTTTGAAGACCTGATCGTTCCCCACCACGTCGATACGACTCCCTACCTGCTGGCCATTGCTGGAGGAGATAAAAACCCGTTGGATACCTGGTTGGTCTTTGTCACGCTAGGCGTCCTGCTGGGAGGCGTATTTTCTGGTTGGCGTCACGGCCGGATCAAGATCGAAACCAACAAAGGCCCCAATATCAGCATCCGAAAACGCTGGTTGTTTGCGTTCATTGGAGGCAGCTTTATGGGTTTCGGAGCTCGATTAGCCCGCGGATGTACCTCCGGGCAGGCCCTCTCCGGTGGCGCGGTGCTATCCGTTGGCAGCTGGGCATTCATGTTCGCTGTATTTGGCGGCGCCTATGCCCTGGCTTATTTTGTTCGCAAACTTTGGTATTAAGGAGAAACCCATGCCTCCCTTCCCAATAAATGTAACCAATGTTTTAGGTCAATACGGTGCATATCTTGTATTTCTCGCCATCGGTTTCTTTTTTGGCTATACCCTCGAGATCGCCGGTTTTGCAAAATCAAACAAATTGGCTGCGCAGTTCTACTTCAAGGACCTCACCGTCCTCAAAGTTATGTTCACGGCTATCATCGTGGCAATGGTCGGAATTTTTCTCACCTCTGCTTTAGGTCTGCTGGATTACAACCTGCTATGGGTCAACCCTACTTATCTGTGGCCCGGGATCATTGGCGGACTGATCATGGGCGTCGGCTTTATCCTAGGCGGATTTTGACCAGGCACATCACTGGTAGCAGTTGCTACCGCTAAAATTGATGGGATTTTCTTTGCACTGGGTGTGCTGTTCGGAATCTTCTCCTTCGGAGAAACAGTCGAAAACTTCAATGAATTCTTTTATTCTTCCTACATGGGTCGCTTTACATTAATGGATTGGCTCAATCTTCCCACTGGGGTGGTTGTCCTTCTGGTGGTCTTGATGGCTCTCTTCATGTTCTGGGGTGCAGAAAAACTTGAAGCTATTTTCGGTGGTGGTGATCCAAGCAAAGCCCCCAAGATACGCTACGTCGGTGCAGGCGCATTGGTTGTTGTGGCTCTGGTGGTAATGATCATTGGCCAACCAACAGCTGCGGATAAGTGGAATGCACTCTCCGCTGAAAAAGGCCCAGAACTGGTGGAACAACGTGCTTATCAAATCCACCCCGGGGAGCTGCTCAGCCTGATTCATAATAACGACATCAAACTCTTTATGTTCGATATCCGGTCTGAAGCAGACTACAACCTGTTCCACATTAAAGATGCGATTAATATTTCTGCTGACCAACTGGAACAGCAGGTTGGTACGTACCGCCTGGAACCTTCGAACGCAGTTTTTGTTGTGATGGGCAATAATGAAGAACTAGCCACAGAAGCATGGAAAATGCTAGAAGGAGAGAGCCTGCACAATGTGTACATTCTCGAAGGCGGGATCAACTACTGGCTGGATGTATTTGATACTAATGCCGGCCACAATGCCAAACTCACGATCCATCCTGGCGAAGAACTGGACCACGAATTCAGTGCCGCTCTGGGGTCTCAATTCCCAGCTGCGAACCCAGATCCCGAACTTGTTGAAGAGATTGACTTTGTTCCGAAAGTAAAATTGGAGCTAAAGCAAGGACCAACTGGCGGTGGCTGCGGTTAGAAACCAGCAATACCCTCAAAATTATCCCAGGGTTTGCCGCAGAGCAGCACACAACATCACTTCGTTCAGGCACTTCTAAACAAAGAACCCGGCAAATCCCAATTTTAAAAAAGATGGGCGTAGAATTACGCCCATCTTTTTCTTAATTCAACATCTATTTTTACCGGCTGCCGGCATCCATCACAGCTACAGCTGCGATGTTAACGATATCGCGCACTTCATCACCGGTTTGCAGCACATGGACTGGAGCGCCAACTCCCAATAAAATCGGACCAATCGTTTGAGCGTTCCCCAGATGATGCATTAGTTTATAGGCGATATTCGCCGACTCCAACGAAGGGAATACCAATACATTGGCGTCTTTGACCTTACTGAAAGGATAACGCCCTTCGATGATCTCAGCGACCACTGCTGTATCTGCCTGCATTTCTCCATCAACCACGAGATCTGGCCGCTTCTCCTTGATAACTTTAACCGCCTTACCCACCTTTTCAGAAAGCGGGTGGGGTGTGCTGC
>JARROY010000218.1:0-4594 GCA_037383445.1 Anaerolineales bacterium
ATCTGTCCCATTTGAACGTTAATCAGAATATACGCTTTCATTATCAATCTTATCCTTTCCTGGATCGAAGAAAAATTGCCCAATAGGTCGCCGAGACCAGTGCTGCACCGCCAATAATATTCCCGATGGTCACCGGGAGCAGATTATTGAGTAAGAACGTCCCCCAGGTTAAGGTAGATACATCCACCCCGCTCTGCACAACAAAATTAGGGTCAAACTGCTTGATCATCAGACCAAACGGGATGAAATACATATTGGCAATACTGTGTTCAAACCCGGCTGCCACGAAGGCTGTGACCGGGAAGATAATGGCAGCAATTTTATCTACGGTCGTGCGGGCACTGAAGGTCAGCCAGACGGCTAAACAGACGAGTGTGTTGCACAGCGTACCCAGCGAAACCGCCTGGATAAAACCAAGTTCCACCTTGCCGGCCGCAATTTTGAGAGCCGTTTCCCCCACGGCACCTCCGCCGAAAGTATACTGCCCGCTGAGGAAAACCAGCACAGCCATTCCGACCGAACCGACAAAATTCCCACCATACACAATCGTCCAATTGCGCAGCAATTTTCTTGTGCTCACCTTTCGGCTGGCCCAGGCCATTACAATCAGGTTATTACCGGTAAACAGCTCTGCGCCAGCCACCACCACCAGTACCAGCCCCAAACAGAAAACAAACCCGGTCATTAATTTGGCGGCCCCAAACGGCATACTCCCTGTGCCCGCAGCGGTTGTGGTAGCAAACACGCTCCCCATAGCGATAAACCCTCCAGCCAAAATTGCTAAGGCAAAGGTTTTTAAGATCCCGGTTTCGGCCTTTTGTACGCCCAAATATTCGGCCCGAGTCGCCATCTCTGCAGGTAGTAATGCATCAAAACGGACCTCGTTCATAGTGCCTCCTATAAATTATTTTGTGAATATTTTCACAAAATTTATTTTTATTATAACTAATCTTGGATGAGCTCGCAAGATTAATTTTACTCCATTGGATGATCTAAACCAGTGTTATTTTTAGAATTAAAACACAGCGGCGTGGCCGATTGGCCACGCCGCATTATCGTAAGGGAAAGGAGGAGAATTTATTACTTGACCATTTTTGGAGAAGAAAAGTTCCCTTACGCTATTTCATCCTAAGCAAATTAGAGAGGGGGCAGCAGAACTGCATCAATCACATGGATCACGCCATTCGAGGCTTCCAGGTCGGCAATGACGACCATCGAGTCATTGATATAGAGGTTGCCATCCCGCACTGATACTGCAAATGTGTCACCGGACAAGGTTTCTACCTCTTGCCCATCCAGGGTCAGGGCGGTTTCCGACATCACTGAGGCGCCTAAAACATGGTACAGCAAAACCTGGGTAAGCAGATCATTGTCCGCCAGAACTGCATCGAGGTCGCTGCCTAAAGCGGCAAAAGCATCATCGGTGGGAGCGAAGACGGTGAAATCACCTTCCCCAGCCAGGGTCTCAACCAAGCCAGCCTGCTGTAAGGCAGTAACTAAGGTAGAGAAGCGCTCGTCTGAAACAGCGATATCGACGATCGAACCCATCTCTTCGCCCATGTCCTGGCTCATTTCATCTGCAGGGGGCAGCAGGACGGCATCGATCACGTGAATCACGCCATTGGAAGCCTCAATGTCCACAGCCGTGACCATGGCATCGTTGATATAAAGGCTCTCACCTTCTAAAGAAAGAGCAATTTTGTCTCCGGAAAGAGTCTCGACTTCCGATCCAGCCAAAGCCAGGGCATCAGGGGACATCACCTTGCCATCGACCACATGGTAAAGCAAGACACTTGTCAGCAGATCGCTGTCGGCCAGCACATCGTTTAGGGACTCACCCAAAGCGTCAAAGGCGGCATTGGTGGGGGCAAAGACGGTGAAATTACCGTCACCAGCCAGGGTTCCTACCAGCCCAGCAGCATCCAAAGCGGTTACCAGGGTGGAGAAATTCTCATCACCGGCGGCGATTTCAGCGATTGAGGGCAGCGGCATTTCTTCAGTGGTTTCCTCTGCAGCCTCATTTGCAGAATCGTCAGCAGATTCTTCCGGCATGTTGGCGGTAGTGTCGTTTTCCACTACCATATTGTTTGAATTCTCAGCGGTGTTATTGGTTCCACCACACGCCACCAGGAATAAAGCAAAAACTAGTAAAACGGAAAATAGGGTAAACTTTTTCATTTCGAACTCCTTTTTAGTTAATTTGTACCCTTATTGTACATATTTTGCAAAGAAAATCAATAGTTTTGCACAGTTTTTGCATAAATATTTTATTAACATTGATCGCAATTCCCTCTTGTTGTCCAGATTTTTATTTGAAATAATCTAATTTGGGCAAAACAAATCCAATTTCATTGTTGCCACGTATATTTTTTCAAACACCAACAAAAAGGAGCATGTTATGAGATCGAAAACCCTATTGATATGGAGCAGCCTGATCATTTTCACCTTGCTGCTGTCGGCTTGCGGAGCAAATACAAACACCAGCAGTCCCAACACCGCCCCAGCCGATAACGCCAGCAGCCAACCTGCTGACGAAGTCACACCGATGGTCGAAGTGAGCGACCAGGATGCCAGCGGCGGATCCGTCACCATCCAAAAAGTGGTGGCCGCCGACCCCGGCTGGATCGTGATCCACACCGAATCGGGTGGCGCACCCGGCCCAATCGTCGGGTATGCCCAGGTAAATGCAGGTGAAAACGACAATGTGACCGTCGAGATTGATGCTGGCGCGGCAACTGAAAGGCTATTCGCCATGCTGCACCTTGACGCAGGAACAATGGGCACCTACGAATTCCCCGGAGATGATGTCCCGGTGAAAAACGGTGATGCGATTGTGATGACTCCCTTTATGGTCACCCTGCCACAAGCCAGCATCACCCCAGCTGTCACCGTCTCTGATCAGGAAACTAGCGGCCAGGTGACGATTGCAGAAGTGGATGCGGCTGATCCCGGCTGGATCGTGATTCACACCGACTCCGACGGCGCACCCGGCCCGATCATTGGTTATGCCCCGGTTCAGCAAGGGGAAAACAAAGATGTTGTCGTGGATATTGATCTCGAAGCGGCGACCGAAAAACTGTTCGCGATGCTGCACCTTGATGCCGGTACGATGGGTACCTACGAATTCCCCGGGGACGATGTCCCGGTGAAAAATGGTGATGTGGTTGTGATGACACCCTTCATGATCACCAAACCCGAAATGAGTATGGACAGTTCAGAGGGGGCGACGACTGTGAAAATCCAAGACAGTAAATTCATGGAAAAGGAAATCACCGTTAAAGTAGGCACCACTGTTACCTGGGTGATGGAAGGCAATTTCCCCCACACCGTGACCGCGGATGACGGATCATTTGACAGCGGACAAATGAGAAATGGAGAAACATTCAGCTTCACCTTTAACGAAGTCGGGGTATTTCCATACTACTGCTCCAATCACGGGGCCGCAGGCGGGCAAGGGATGTCCGGGACAATTACGGTGACCGAGTAGGAAATAAAAGGGAGATAAAAAATCCCGCCCATTATAATCAATAATCAAATCAACCAAAAAGCCCGGACAATCATGTCCGGGCTTTTTATCACCATTTTAGTCTTGAAAAAAAGAGCGCTTAACCCCTTTTAGAATTCACCACCCAAAACCTTGTCGCCAGTTGGACCTGGGCTGCCGCCGTAAGGTTCAATGGTAATCCCAACGGCAGTAAAACTGTCCAGCGGTTGTTGAGAGGAAACCCGCAGGGCAGCATACCCGCCCCGTGAGACCGAGAATACCCCCCCACTGGTGCGCTCTCCATCCTGTATCAACCACAGTTGGTACTGCTGGTCATCAGGTAGTTGGGTCAGATTGGACGCCACCACCGTGCCGTACCGCCCATCACCACTGATCAAAATCATTCCTGCCGCATCCGGGAGGACCTCAGTAGCAGAGAGCTGTACCACCTTAAATGCCAGGTTCCGGAAACCCCTCACCTGGTTCCAAAGCAGCAAGTTGCTCACAGCTAATAAGAGGACCAATCCAACACTTACCAGTGCAAATGCCGGTCTCTGCGAGAACCACTGCTTCCATTTAGCAGGTTCTTTTTCCGCTGCTGGTTCCTGTTTAATCTGTGAGAAGAGGCGCTCCTTGAGTTCTGAACTAGGTGCATGGTCGGAGGTCCCCAGACCGATATGATCGGTGGTCTGCTGGTACAATCGCAGTTCAGCCTGACAGTGAGAACAGCTGGCAATATGGCTGGCAAGCATTTCTGCTTCCGTGGGGTCTAGTGCCCCAAGAGCATACGCCGGAATATTGTCTAATAAATCTTGATGGTCTTGCATAAAACGTTCCTCAAACACACATTTACCAATAAAATATACGCATCCAGAGCTATTTCGGATTTATTTGAGGGGCATCGATCAACAGCGCCCGCAGCTTTTGCATCCCAAGACGGATCCGGGTTTTAACCGTACCCAGCGGCAGATCAAGCTGCTGCGCAATCTGGGATTGTGTCAGCCCGTAAAAATATGCCAGCCAGATAACCTGGCGCTGGTCTTCTGGCAGCTGGCTTAAGGCTCGCCGCACCACGCGCTGCTCGATCTTCAACTGCACCCGCTCTTCCGG
>JARROY010000219.1:0-4593 GCA_037383445.1 Anaerolineales bacterium
GTCGAGGCTCATACGACTGGTTTGATACCCAGGACCCCCGCTATTGGAACCAGGAGGATGTCGAACCGTTTTGGTAGTTTTTCATGGATCATGATTAATTTGAAATCTGGAGGAAGTTATGCGTGGTGAGGCCAACCTTGTCATTGTCGGTGCTGGAATTGTCGGTGCCAGTTCCGCCTATCATCTGACCAAATTAGGCTGGCGCGATATTGTTGTCCTGGATCAAGGGCCGCTGTTCGAAACAGGTGGCTCGACATCCCATGCACCGGGGTTGGTTTTCCAGACCAATGGCTCGAAAATGATGTGTGAATTTGCCCAATACACCACTGCGCTGCTCAACCAGCTTCACACAAAAGAGCGTCCTGTCTTCTACCCGGTAGGTGGGATTGAGGTGGCTTATACCAGGGAGCGGTGGTTGGATTTGCACCGCCGGCATGGGTGGGCGACTTCTTACGGCCTTGAATCTCACTTGCTTACCCCCAAACAAGTGCAGGATCATATTCCAATCTTGGATCCCAAAGTGATCGAAGGTGGATATTACGTTCCCTCGGATGGGGATGCCAAGTCCGTTAATGCCGTCGAGGCGATGGCCGAATTCACCAGGCAGCATGGTGCCGCGGAATATTACGGCAATACCAAGGTGACCGGTTTTCAAGTCAAAGGCGATCGTGTAACTGCCGTGGTGACAGACCAGGGTGTGATTGAAACCGACCATGTTTTGCTGTGCACCAATATCTGGGGGCCGGTTCTTGGAGATCAGCTGGGGGTGCGCTTGCCTTTAATGTCGGTCGAGCACCAGTATCTAATCTCTGAACCGCTCGAGGAGCTCAGAGGTGAGACGCGCGAGATTGTCCACCCAATTCTGCGCCACCAGGATTTTTCGATGTATTTCCGGCAGCATAAAGATGCCTATGGGATTGGCTCTTATAAACACGACCCCTTATTGGTGGATCCGTATGATGTCGGAAAGGATGCCAAACGCCCCTTCACGGCCAAAGATTTTAAGATGGCCCGCACCGCCACAAGAGATTTACTGCCCGCTATGCTGGGCAAGGAATACGTCACCAAGTTTAATGGTATGTTTGCCTTTACCGTCGATGGGTATCCCATCCTCGGCCCGTCGTCCCAATTTCCAAACTTCTGGGTGGCGGTTGGGGTGTGGGTGACGCATTCGGGTGGTGTAGGTAGGGCGATAGCCGACTGGATGGATCGCGGTCAGCCCGGCATCGATATCCATGAAGCGGACATCAACCGCTTCCATGAATTTGCCACTAGCAAGTATTTTGTTCGCCGAACAGCCGCACAGCAGTACCGCGAAGTTTACGATATTATCCATCCCATGCAGCAGATGGAGCACACACGGAATGTGCGCTTGGCTCCCTATCACAGTCGCATGGAGCAGCTAGGTGGTCATTTCTTCCAAAGCGTTGGCTGGGAGCGTCCTCAATGGTACCAGAGCAATCGCAATTTGCTGGCTGAATATCGCCCACAGATACCTCAGCGGGAAGGCTGGGAGGCCATGTACTGGTCACCCTTACAGGGAGTTGAACACCTGGCCACCCGGGAAAAGGTCGGGTTGTTTGAACTGAGTTCATTTGTCAAAATTGAAGTCTCCGGACACGGCGCAGCACAATACCTGGAATATCTCACTTCCAATCGTGTAGCCCGCGGGGTAGGCAAAATTGTCTACACCTCCATGCTAACAGAACAAGGCGGCATAAAAAGCGACCTTACTGTCACCCGGCTGGCGGAAGACCGCTTTTGGTTGCTCACCGGAGGCGGTAGTGGCATGGTAGACCTTGCCTGGGTGGAGCAGCATGCCCCCAAGGATGGTAGTGTCAATGTCGCAGACGTCTCTTCCCAATATACTGCGGTTGGTCTGTGGGGACCGAACGCACGTCGGGTGCTGGAACGTGTGGCAGAGCAGGATATCTCCAACCGGGCCTTTCCTTATTTCACCGCTCAGGAAGTGACCCTCGAGACCATCCCATCTCTCGCATTTCGTATTTCCTACGTGGGTGAATTGGGTTGGGAAATTTATGTCCCGGCGGAGTTTGGCCAGCGTTTATGGGATCTGCTCTGGACGGCCGGGCAAGACTTCGGGATAATCGCCGGGGGTATGGGTGCCTTCGATTCCCTGCGGCTTGAAAAAGGATATCGTGCCCTGGGACTGGAACTGGATATCGAGCATAATCCCTTCCAGGCCGGTTTGGGTTGGGCAGTGGATCTTGACCAAGGAGATTTCCTCGGTCGAGAAGCACTGTTGGAATTTCAAGAAAGTGGCATTGATCAAAGATTATGCTGCCTGACCATGGAGAATGGCATGGCGTTGGGTAAGGAACCAATTCTATCGGGCGACCAATCTATAGGATACATCACCAGCGCAAATTACGGCTACAGTGTCGGGAAACATATCGCCTATGGCTATTTACCGGCTGAGTTTGCCCAAAAGGGTACCCGGGTAGAGATCGAGTATTTTGGCGAACGATTCCCTGCACAGGTGGATGATGATCCGCTTTATGATCCAGGCATGAAAAAGCTGAAAGCCTGATAAAGGAGAAGGAATGGCAAAATATAAAGTGCTCTACTGGTATGATATCCCGCTACAGGTAAGGGCAGAAGATAAAGATGGGCGCGTGAATCGCCAGCTTCCCGAACGGTTCCAACTCGCCGTTGATGAAGTCGCAATGGCAGCCAAAATGATCAGCGATGATAACTATACAGCCGGATTTCAATGGCAATCTGCCCAGGATAAAGAAGGTAGCGCCAAAGATGTCGCTGAAGCTGTGATTGCAGAGTTAGATGCACAGTTCGCTGAGATCGATGTCCAGGTGCTGACCGATAAACTGCGCCAGATAAAAAGTGCAGATAAACCTTAAGCGCAGCTAAACTTGTGAAACGACGTTTATCATTTCAACAGAAGTTTGATGGAACTAGGTAAAAACATGCCTGACGACAGCCGGGAGCCAAAATTACACAAACTGATCCTCATGCCTTCCGGGCGGCACGGACTTGTGGAGGAGGGGACCACCTTGCTGGATGCTGCCAGGGAACTGGGCGTGGAGCTCGAAAGCATCTGCGGTGGCCGTCAGACGTGCAACAAGTGTTTGGTCCGCATCGAAGAAGGAACCTTTGACAAGCATGGTATCCAGTCGACTGAACGTCACGTGTCCCCGCCTGAAGAGCGGGAAACGAGGCTGTTGGACGAACTCGGTATCCAGGAAATGCGCATGTCGTGTGCTGCCAAAGTTAAGGGAGACCTGCTCGTAACTGTTCCAGAAGAAAGCCGGGCACAGAAGCAGATTATCCGTAAGACGGCTGGCGAGAGGGTGATCGAAGTCAGCCCCTCCGTTCGACAGGTGTACGTTGAGGTAGACCAGGCCCAGTTAGGAGAGCATCGTGGGGATTGGGGGCGGCTGCAAGAGGCCCTCGAAGCCCAATGGGGGCTGAAAAAATTATCGATTGATCTCCCGGCATTAAAAAAATTGCAAAAAAATCTCCGAGACGGCAAATGGGCGGTAACGGTCACTATCTGGCAGGATCAAGAAGTGATCGAAGTCCAGCCCGGTTACCAGGAAGGCATTTATGGTCTCGCGGTGGATGTCGGCAGCACCACCGTTGCCGCCTTCCTGACTGATCTGCGCACCGGTGAGATTCTGGCCGCCGAATCGATGATGAATCCCCAGGTCTCGTATGGTGAAGACCTGATGAGCCGTATCTCCTTTACCATGACCCGGCAGGATGGGCTGCGGAAGCTGAATGAAGCGATCATTGAGGCAATTAACAAACTTGCGTCGCAAGCCGCCCGCTCAGCTGGCATTCGTAACCGTCAGATTCATGAAATTGTGCTCGTTGGCAATACCACCATGACCCATATTTTGCTGGGCATCCCGCCGATTGAATTGGGAACAGCCCCATTTGCCCTGGCCAACCGTGATGCTTACGATCTCAAGGCGCGCGAGATTGGGCTGCGCCTGCACCCCGGTGCCAACGCCCATATATTACCTTCCCAGGCCGGGCATGTTGGTGCGGATAATGTCGGCGTATTAATTGCAGAAGAGCCTTACCTGCGGGGCAAGATCGTTTTGACCATTGATGTCGGCACCAATGCCGAGATTGTTCTGAGCAGCAAAGAATGGATGTACAGCGCCTCCAGCCCCACCGGTCCAGCATTTGAGGGCGGGCAAATCTCTGCCGGGATGCGCGCTGCTCCTGGTGCTATAGAGCGCGTCCGGATTGATCCTCAAACAAAAACGCCGCGTTTTCAGGTCATCGGTGAACCACGCTGGTCAGATCAATGGGATCTGAGCAATGATTCGGGTCTCGCTGCGCAGCCCAAACACCTCGTAGCCGGGATCTGTGGTTCAGGGATTATTGAGGCTGTGGCTGAATTATTCTTATCCGGTCTGATTACAGGGGATGGTAGATTTGCCCCCGATCTCGAGCATCCGCACATACATTGGGATAAAGATCATAAAAAAGCTGCCTACATCCTTGCAACCCCCGAGCAATCTTCCAGTGGAAAGCCGGTCATGATCACACAAGAGGATATCCGCAATATCCAGCTGGCCAACGCGGCTTTGTACGCCGGTG
>JARROY010000220.1:0-4572 GCA_037383445.1 Anaerolineales bacterium
CAGTAAACACGAGTGAAATGACAACAGTCCAAAATATGGTTAAATATCTTCGTTTCATTGGTCTCTCCCTTTATGAATGAGTACACGGTCACCTTATGAACAAACCCGATGGGGCTGCTTTTGCCTAAGTTGAACTTCACACCTCCTGCAATTGAATCGAAAAAAACCGAAGAAAGACCCATAAAATAATTCAATGGTTTCTTCGGTAGCTGAATGAAAACGTTAATGGAAAACATACCGCTTGAACGTGGACATTGGTCACCTAAATTATATAGATTTTAAAAGTAGAAAGCAACCGGCAACAAACTTATCGTGGCTTTGAGCCATTTACCATACCAGAAATGTCTTGTTCGATTGCATGAAACTGTATCATGGCCATGATTATTGGGGGTATTTACTCTAACATGAATTGTGGATAAATTTAACCAAGAGGAATTTTTGTTGAGAATGATCGGTGGAGCAATTCTCTAAGGATTCTTGGTCCTAGAACGGGCGGCTAATGGCCGCCCGCTTTTATATTCTTATCGACAACTAGGGGAGATCCTCACAGTTACCGCTGTCCGGCTGCACACTGTGGTCAGCATTGGCCACCAAGGCACACATCTGGGTTGCCTCTGCAGGGCGGTTGCTCACCGTGTATTCGGTGAACGGTCGCGGACCGCCGTATAATTTCCAGGGACCAGAGCCTGGAGCACCCGCCTGATCCGGGGGTACGGTATCAAAAAAGAAATGGACATGCATTCCAGGAAGCTGCTCTGTGTAGCCATAGGTTTCATATTCCACCACATAGCGCGATTGGTCATCTATCGTAATGCTTGTAATCCGTACATACGGCAGAATGGGTGGGGCAAAAGTAGGCGTGGGCGTGATAGATGGTTCTATGGTTGCTGTGGGTGGTGGTGTATTGGTAGGCACCTCAACCGTGGGTGTTGCAGGAACCACATTTGTCGGAGTTGTCGTTTGTGTGGCTTTTCGGCTGGAAAAACTAAACGTCCCAGTGCCAAGAAGAATTACAACCACCAGAATGATGATCCCGGCAATCCCCCCACCAATCATCATTGGAGTTGGGATACCGCCTTTGCGCCCTGCTCCAGAAGATGGCGGTGAGGAAACCCTACTTGGGCCAGAGGTTGTGGCACCAACAGGAGGTGTATCTTCGACCATGGTGGCTTTTTCTTGGGGCACTGGTTCTTCAATCAACGTTCCACCGAGAGATGCGGTATCTGGTTGCTCTTCAACCATGGTTGCATCCACGCCCTCTGGAACCGATTCGATCATGGTTTCTCCTGCCGGGGCCGGTTTTGAACCGGAAACCTCTAGATTGCGCAAGGCTTTGGCAAACTCAGCAGCCGATTGATAGCGGTCGTTTCTATCTTTGGCCAATGCTTTTTTGACAATTTCCACCATCGCATCAGGGACATCCTGGTTCAACTGTTTAATATCTGGAACGGGATCATTGACGTGCATCATCAAGACCGTCATAGCCGAATCCGCCTTGAATGGTGGGCGACCGGTTAGGATTTCAAACAAGGTAACCCCAAGGGCATAGATATCCGCCCGCTTGTCGACTTGCTCTCCCTTGATGACCTCAGGAGACATATAGAGAGCCGTCCCCACCACGGCACCGGTCGCCGTATGCTGTTTACCACCAACGATCTTGGCAATCCCGAAATCCATCAAAATCGCCTGGCCCTGGACGTCAAGCATAATATTGGCCGGCTTAATGTCACGGTGGATCAAACATCTTTTGTGAGCATATTCAAGTGCATCACATATTTCGGCAGTGTACTTTGCTGCATCTTTGATATCCATACGCCGATTCTGCTTCTGCAGACGATCAAGATGATCTTCCAGGGTTTCTCCCGGCACAAATTCCAGGACCATATAGTAAGTGTTTTCTTCCTTGGCAAAATCAAAGACCTGGATAATATTAGAGTTGCGCAATTGAGCCACGCTGGCAGCTTCCTCTTCAAATCTGCTGACAAAATTCGGGTCTGTTGAGAGGTGGGGGTGAATCATTTTCACCGCTACCGTGCGGCGCAGGTTGTGATCATATGCCCGATAGACAGATGACATCCCTCCCTGACCAAGCAATTCTTCTATTTCGTACCTGTCGTTCAACTTACGGCCAATCCAACTGGGTGAAGACATGTTTCCTCCAAAATTATTTATACATTAAGATGATTTCAGGTTTTTTCACAAGCTTTAATTATCCATAATCCATAACCAGGTGTTGTCAAATTGGCAGATGGTTCTGCCTGATTCGCTGAGAGCCACCAGAGCAACAAACCCACGCTCAAAATAGGGCGTATCCGGTTGATAGATGGCAATATTCTGCTGATACCTGGCTTTCATCTGATCCACCAGATCGTCATACTCTTTAAGTTCAAGGTCAAATTTATCCAGAACATCCTTGGGAGACCCTTCGGGTGGGGCAACGGGAGGAACTGGTAGAACCAAGACAGGCGGTTTTCCAGCAGCAACTTCTCCGACTTTTGTGCCATTGGTATAGATGGTAAATATCTCCCCTCGAGCGACCACAGTGATCCGGTTGGTGGTTCCATTTTGCCAATCAAAAAGAGGATCCTTACCATAGGCATAATTATCGATCACATTTTTCACTTCCCCCTCAACCATTGAACTGAAAATCACGCGTCCATTCCCGCCCCGCGTGGCAATCGCCAGGTATTGATTGAGCGCTTCTTCATTCCCATCTGAGCGGAGAACAAACCCGCACCCGGATGTCCCATAAGAAGTATCCCAGGTGATATCCGCCGATACCACGAAATCCGTTGCCGCCGTCCCAATGAAATAATTGGCGTAATCATATTGGAGGTAGCCTTGAATATCCAAGGTGATCGGTGGATGAATCCAGGCCATATGCCCATCGGAAGGATCCACGCCATACGTGGGTAATTCGGCAATAAACGGAGCCACAGCGGTGGCGGTGGCCGACAGTGCTTCAGCGCTCAACCCTTGGGCAGCAGATTGTGTGGCGGCAATATCCAGGCTATTCTGAGTCGCCTGTGCCTGAACCGTCGCCAGGTTATCTTCAGCGCTGAATGCGCCGGATGCAGCCGCTGTCGCTGTTTTGGAGAAGGATTCGCTCAAAGCCTGGGCAGTGGCTTCCTGGTTGCTGACCCCACCCCCACAGGCTGACAACGCGATTGCCAGGAAAGAAATTTTTAGCGTGATCCGATGAAACTTATTCATTTAGTTGACATCTTTCCTTTTCTGGAGAATCAGAATGCCGCCAAACAAGATGGAGATGATCAACACCTGTGCCCCCCAGGTCCGATAAATAAATGGCCAGAATTCGTCGGGGTTATCCTTATCAACAAATGTCCAGCCAATATTTTCCACAAATGTGTTCATGACAGCCTCCGCGGGTTGCACCGCAGAAGCCACTGCAGCCTTGTACTCGATTAGGTCTTCTTGATAGACGACCATTTCAGCCTGATAAACGGAGATTTCAGACTCGTATTTGGCAAAGTCTGCTTTAGCTGCCGCCTGCAAGCCTTCAACTTGAGTTTGATATGCCTGCAAAGCTGAAAGATAATCAGCCATTGCAACCGTATCCGATTCATCTTCTGGTTTTGGAGGCGGGTCGGGGATTTCTACATCTGCCGGACGCACAGGCTCTTCACCCGGTGGTTCGGGTAAACCCTGATCAATTTTGGGATTGTAAAAGAACCCAAGACTTGGAAAACTGCACGAATCTTCTCGGAGGGCGTTGGTCCCCAGGCAATTGCAACCATTCGCAATCTTATCTTCCTCCGTCATGGCAGCCCGGGTATCCGCATCTAACAACCAGCAAGTATCGGCGGCAATATCCGACCCCACACCTGTGACCGCCATAATCCCCTGGAACGCCCATTTGGTTGATGTAAGATTGCTGATCGATTCTGGCAGCGGAACCAGCGCCCCTCCAAGAACAATCTGGGGCAACATGAGTAAGATCACGATTAAGGGAGCTGCGTTGGCATTCGGAGATAAAGCCGAAGCAAACAATCCCAGCATCATCCCTGCCATCGTAGCAAGAGCCAAGGAAATCAGGATTAGAAAGAACTCAAGTGTTCCGCCGGGCATCTTGAATGCCAGGTATTGGATCACGGTGTAGCAGGTTGCCTGGTAGATCGCGAGGACCGCCGCGACCCACACCTTTGACAGCACATAGGGAAATATCTTGAGATTAACCAGTCGCTCGCGTTTATAAATATCTGCCTCTTTGACAATTTCTCTCATCTGCGCCAGGCCACCAACCATCACCCCATAAATGGTCAGCATGAATAAAGTGATGACCACACTGGTCGGATCGCCATCGGTGAAATCAAAGGGAGAACTGCCCAACACAAGGGAAAGCACTACCGACAACATTCCGACTAAAGGCGCGGCAGCCAACATTAAGGCAAGGCTGAAGCGATCTCGGGTTAAGATTCTCAGATTACGTTTTGAAAGGACCAGGAACTGTCTCCAGGCAGACACCTGCTTGTTGACCGTTGTTGGAGCCATTCTATTCAGGTTCGAGACAGCTGTTGAGTTGAGCTCAGAATCTGCTGAAGCAGTCGGGGG